>CAYYFY010000201.1:0-4538 GCA_964471035.1 uncultured Eubacteriales bacterium | reverse complement strand
GGACTTGTTCTTGCCCGATTCGACGATGTCCGGATAGATGGTGCCCTGAGCGAGGAAGGCGACGCCGGGATGCTTTTTCGCCTCCTCTTCAAAAACCCTGATGAACTCGTCGCCGATGTTCTTGCGTTTCTGTTCGGGGGAGGTGACGCCCTCAAGGCGTTTTAAAAACCGCTTGGAGGCGTCCACATGGATGAAATTCAGGTTTTTGCCGGCAAAGGCTTTTTCGATCTCCTCAGGTTCGCCCTTGCGCATGAAGCCGTGATCGACGAAGATGCATACGAGCTGTCCGGGCAAGGCTTCAGACAGAAGCGCGGCGCATACAGAGGAATCCACGCCGCCCGAAAGACCGAGCAGCACGCCCTTGTTGCCGACGGTCTCGCGTACCTTATCGACCTGCTCCTTGATGTAGCTTTCCATGCCGTAGTCGCCGGAGGCGTTACAGATGTTATAGAGGAAGTTCTTGATGATCTGCGCGCCGTTGTCGGTCGTTTCGACCTCCGGATGGAACTGGACGCCGTACAGCTTGGCATCGGTGTTTTCAAACGCGGCGATTCCGCACTGTGTCGTGCGCGCCGTCTTGCGAAAGCCCTTAGGCAGCGTTCCCGCCTTGTCGGTGTGGCTCATCAGGACAGTCTGTTTCTCGGCAAGGCCGGCAAACAGCGCCGAGGAGGGGTCGAGGGTAAGCTTAGTCCTGCCGTATTCGCTCTTTTTGCAGCTTGTGACCTTCCCGCCGCAGAGCTTGCAGAGATACTGCATCCCGTAGCAGATACCGAGAATCGGTACGCCGAGCGTCCCTAAATCCGCCGTGCAGACAGGGGCGTCTTGTGCGTAAACGCTGTTCGGACCGCCGGTCAGAATGATGCCGATGGGATTCAGGGCGCGGATTTCCTCATAAGAGATGTCGCAGGGCTTGATGATCGAATAGACGCCGTTTTCACGCACGCGGCGCGCGATCAGTTCCTTGTACTGACCGCCGAAATCGAGAATCAGGATCGTTTCTTTCATAACGCACTCCTCAGTTTTCATAGGCGGCAACGATCTCGCGGGCAATAATACCCGTGGATACGCGCCTGTCCATAGCTTGTTTTTCGATGTGCCGGTGGGCGGTGTCCTCGTCCATAGACAGATGAGAGATTAAAAGCCATTTCGCGCGGTTGACGAGCCTTATCTCATCCATTTTCATTTCTAAGGTGGCGGCCTTTTTTTCGTACTCGCGCAGGCGCGAACGCGTGGCGGTCAGCAGTTTTACAGCCTGATAGACCGTTTGGGACTGCGCGGGCTTTGCGACGGTTAAAATGCCGCGATTCTCGACGATGTAGGAGGTCTGTTCGAAATGCTCGCTCTTTACGAGAAGCAGCACGCCGGCGCTTTGTGATGCGGCGATGTCGAGCGCTAATTGGATGCCGAAGTCGTCGGGCAGGGGGGCGTTGATGATGACGAGATCAAAGCCACAGTCCTCGTAAAGGCGCTTCACCCCGCCCGCGTTTTTAGCACGGACAACCGGCTCGAAAAGCGGCGGCAGAAGAAGCCTTGCGATGAAGTCGAAGCCCTTGTCCGTACCCGAGGCGATGAGCACGCTTAAAGGGTCTCTGTCGGGCGGCATGGGATCACATCCTTGTTCCGGCGAACGCGTCTATCAAAGCCGCGGGCAAGCTGTCCCTGATAAACGGACTGCCCAGAGCGGTTTTCAGCGCTTCCTCAAACGAAAGGGGAAGGCTTTTAAGAGAGGCGAGGGTGTTAAAAGACTCCGGACTGAACAGATTGAGGTTTGTCGGCAATGGGGGCTCAAGGTTCCTTTTGATGCCGTCGAGTCCCGCGTACAGTACGAGCGTATGCGCCGTATAGGGGTTGGCGAGCGGATCGGGCGAACGCAGCTCAAGGCGAAAAGGTCCGTCCTTGACCGCGGGGATGCGAATGAGCTGCGAGCGGTTTTCCGGCGACCATGTCACGTATTTCGGCGCCTTGAACTCGCCCAGACGCGTATAGGACTCCACTGTGGGGTTAAGAAACGCGGTCATTTCGCCGATGTGCTCTAAAATGCCGGCCATAAAGGCGTTAAACACATCCCTGCCGTCGGCGCTTTTGACCGAGAGATTGATGTGCATACCGTTGCCGGACTGCCCCTTCAGCGGTTTGGGAGAAAAGCCGGCCGAGAGACCGTGGAGACCGGCTATCGTCTTAGCGACGCTTTTAAAAGTGATCGCGTTGTCGGCGGCGGTGAGCGGGTCGCCGTATTTGAAATCAATTTCGTTCTGACCCGGTCCCTCCTCGTGGTGGGAGGTTTCCGGGTGTATGCCCATACCCTCAAGCGTCAGGCAGATGTCGCGGCGCACGTTTTCGCCCTTGTCCTCCGGGGGGAGGTCCATATAGCCGGCGTTGTCGCAGGGGATATTGGTCGGCTGACCGTTCTCGTCGGTTTTAAACAGATAAAATTCAAGCTCTGTACCGATGCCGCAGGAGAGGCCCTGATCGGCAAGAACCTTGACGGCGCGCTTAAGGAGCGTGCGGCTGTCGCGTTCATAGTCCAATCCGTCCGGATAGCGCACGTCACAATACATCCTGCCGACGCGCCCCTGGGACGGACGCCACGGGAGCACCGTGAAGGTGGACGGATCGGGATGTAAAAAGAGATCGGATTTTACCGCGTCGCCGAATCCCGCGATTGCCGACGCGTCAAAGGAGATGCCGCCGTCAAACGCGCGCGGCAGCTCGTCGGCGAGCACGGCTACGTTTTTCTGCCTGCCGAAAATATCGCAGAAGGCAAGGCGGATAAACCGCACGTCCTCCTGATGGACATAATCGGTCACGTCCTGACGGGTATACATCCTATAAGCCAGCTCCTTTCGGATAGACGCACGATTTTTTCGTTTGGTAATAACTCAAGAAACGTTCCCCGTTCCCTTTATAAAAATAAGAACGGTGAACGCCTTTGTCCACTGCATAAAATATACAGGAAAAGACACAATCTGTCAACTGTTTTCCAAAAACCGATTGCACAAATCCACAATATATGGTATGCTGATTTTTGTTATAAGTCACATTATGATAAAAGGAAAGGATTGGTTTTATGATCAGAAAAGGATTCAAGATGAAACTCTACCCCAACTGCGAAGCCGAATACGAAAAGCGCCACAACCTGCTGTGGCCCGAGATGGAGGAGATGATCGCCGCGCACGGCGGGCACAATTATTCGATCTATCTCGACAAGGACACGCTGACGCTCTTCGGTTATCTCGAAATCGACGACGAGGCGCTGTGGGCGAAAAGCGCGGATACGGCAATCTGCCGCAAATGGTGGGACTATATGGCTGACATCATGGAGACCAATCCCGACAACAGCCCGGTGGCCGTCGATTTACTGCCGGTGTTTCATTTAGATTAACGACTATCGGCAAACAATAAAAATATAAGCAAAAACAAATTGATATAATGCCGATAAAAAGGGCTGTCGCAGAACGAATAGGTTTTGCGGCAGCCCCTTTTCGTCGTATTTGCTAGATAAAGCAGACAAACTGATGGCAAAATAAACAAAAATATAATATACGCTTTACAAAATTAGTATAATATGGTATAAATGAATTGACATGTAAATGGCGTAAAATTTTAATGGGAAAAGGGGTAGTATCATGAGAAAACAATGGACAATATCTGTTCTGTGCGCGGCGTTGATTCTGCCGGCGCTGTTATCCGCCTGCGGCGCTGATTCCGCCGACGCGGGGGGAACTGTCTTGAGTACGACAAGCGTTAAGGAGGAATCCACGACAGCGGTGGCGGAAATTTCAAAATCTGATATGACCGAAACGGCATCGAAAACAACGACTGTGACAGTAAAGACAACGGGAAACAGTGAAACTTCGAAAAAAACCGATAAAAAGTATACTGAAGAAACGACCAAAAAAAAATCGACGATGATTTCAATTACGGAGACGGAAAAAAAGACGACTACAACAGAAAAGGCGGTAGCAAAGATTAAGTCATACACTCTCGCTTCAGCGAATTCAATAATGCAAGGAACGCCGCTCAAGTTTACCGAGGGAGCGAAGGTGCATATTCGCGGTGACATAAACGAGCAAAAAAACGAAATATTTATTATCGATTCCTATCAAAAATGGCAGCAGGCGTTAGCGGACTTGGTCTATATATCGAACTCCGACAAGACTTACACCGCGAATTATTTTAAGGAGAAAGCGCTTTTAATTCCCTGTATTGTGACCAGCGGCACCGATGATGAGTTGAAAATGAACTATCACACGGTTGTTGTCAGCAATGACAAACTATGTTTCGGTGTTTCGAAGACAGGTTCGTCAAACGGTACAATTTCTGATACCCTTAATGATTTCACGAAAATCATTGAAGTAAAAAAATCCGATATAAAGAATATCGCATCTTTTTACATTTATTCGGGAGAATAAACAATTATATGATTGGGAAAAATTAAGTTGTCAAAATAATAAAAAAGGTTGTGGAAAAAGTGTTAAAAAAAATATTCGCAAATTGCAATAGCAAGTTGCAATAGTCAGCAAAGTTTCTTGTAGGAG
>CAYYFY010000200.1:0-4553 GCA_964471035.1 uncultured Eubacteriales bacterium | reverse complement strand
TTGCAACTTCATTTTACAATGCGCATAAATAATATATTTTTAAGTTAATAAAATAAATAATAATGTTAATATATTCTCTATTTGTAAAATTTTTATTGACAATATTGTATTTATGGCGTATTATTTTTTTATTAAGTCATGTTATTCACTTTTTAGTTCATTGTTGAAATGTAAACTTTTTGTGAATGACGAGAAGGAGTGTTAAAAATGAGAAATTTCAGCGATTTACTGCACAGGGCAAACTTAAACTGTATGGAAATGTTCCTGATGAACGGCAGCGAATGCTGCGACGCGCCTTCCGGCGGAACATATGCCGAAAGGTTAAAGGAAGCCGACAAAAAGGCGCTGGCCTTTTTTCAGGAGCGGTATTCCGACATCAGCGAATTTGACGAGATCACCGAATACTTCTACGCACAAATCGCGTCGTATGAGGACGTCTTTTTCGAAATCGGACTGCTTGTCGGCGCGAAGATCGGCTTTCAGGCGCGGGAAAAAATGGAGGAGCTATCCTGAAATTTTTATTGTCTTGTCCGGTCGGATATGGTATACTTTTTTGGTATTCTGTAAAAATCGGGGAGAACGCATGGAACAGACACCGGAGAAGATTTATAAGAACAGGATGTTGATTTTAGTCAACGTCGTGCTGCTCGCCTTTATGGCGACGCTCGACAGCAGCATCGTCAACGTCGCTCTGCCGACAATGTCGGCGGAGCTTCTCGTCAGCAACGAGGTTATCGCGTGGGTGGTGACCGTCTATCTGCTGGCGATCGTCGGGTCGATTCTGATTTTCGGGCGGCTCGGAGACATCGTCGGGAAGGTAAACGTCTTTCTTTTGGGAGTCGGCATTTTTACAGCCGGATCGCTGTTGTGCGGGCTCGCGCCGTCTTTTTTTGTGCTGATCGCCGCAAGGGCGGTGCAGGCTGTCGGGGCGTCCGCCTCGATGGCGGTCAACCAGGGCATCATCACGCAGGTGTTTCCGAAGTCTGAACGCGGCAAAGCGCTGGGAATCAGCGCGACAGGCGTCGCTTTAGGCGCGATGACCGGACCGCCCTTAGGCGGTTTCATCATCAATTATTTTAATTGGAAATATATATTTCTGATCAATATTCCTATCGGTATCGGCGTATTTTTGGCGGGCTTAAAAATTTTGCCTCGCGAAAAAAGCTTTGCAAAAGAACCGTTTGATTTATGGGGAGGGCTGTTGTTCGCGGTATCCGCCGCGGCGCTGTTTTTATCGCTGTCGCTCGGGAAGAACGAAGGCTTCTACAGTCCTTGGATTTTGAGCGGTTTTGCGCTTTTTGCCGTCGCGTTCGCTCTGTTTTTGTTGCTTGAGGCAAGAACAAAGGTCCCGCTGCTGCGGCTGGACATCTTTAAGAACGGGCTGTTTTCGCTGAGCCTCTTCTGCTCCTTTTTATCGTTTGCCGCCATGAGCGGCCTTGGCATCATTCTGCCGTTTTATTTGCAGGATACGATGGGCTACACCCCGGCGGTCACGGGGCTTCTGATGATGGTTTCGCCGATCGTTTTGGCGGCGGTCGCTCCCGCGTCGGGTATGCTGTCCGACAAAATCGGCTCGGAGCTACTCACGTTCGTAGGACTGACGGTCGCCGGCACGGGTTTGATTCTTGCCTCGTTTTTAACCGAAAACTCCTCCCTGCCGTGGTTGATCCTGTGTATCACGGTCATATCCTCAGGCAACGGGCTTTTCCAGTCGCCGAACAACTCGTTAACCATGGGAAGCTCCCCGACAAGCATGCTGGGCGTCGTCGGAAGCGTCAACGCTCTGGTGCGCAATACCGGCATGATTGTCGGCATCACGCTGGCGGTTTTGATCCTGTACGGGCGCATGAGCCGTATGCTCGGAACAAACGTCTCCGACTATGTCGAGGGGCGGCCCGACGTGTTCATTTACGGGTTGCGCGGCGCGTGCCTGTTCGCGGCGGGCGTCTGCGCTCTGGGCGCGCTGCTTACGGCGCTGCGCCTGTTCGGGCATAAAGATAAACGGGAGCAAGGTTGAAAGATTTATCATTTCAAACCTCGCAGAGAAAGGATGGTCATAAAAAGTAATGTCATCTATTTCTAAATTTACGGTCTTTGACGTTGAGACCGCGAACAACCGGCGCGGCTCGCTCTGTTCCATCGGCGTGGTGCGTGTCGAGGACGGTCAGACGGTTTTTGCCGAGGATATTTTAATCAACCCCGAGCGTCCGTTTTCCCGATACAATACCGCCATTCACCGCATTACGCCGGACACGGTCAGAAACGCCCCGACTTTTCCGGAGGTCTGGCGGGCGATACGCGGCTATTTCACCGATACGGTCGTCGTCGCCCACTGCGCGAAAACCATGGATCTGCCCGCGCTTTGCGGCGCGCTCGAACGCTACGGGATTTCAGACTGCGACCTGCCGTTTACGTATATCTGCACCCACGAGGTCGCGCGCAAAAACCGCTGTCAGGAACGCTTTGGGTGTAATAAGCTGAATGTCCTGTGCGACGGCTTCGGCATATCACTGGATAACCACCACGACGCGCTGTGCGACGCGCTCGCTTGCCGCGACCTGCTCTATGCGCTGTCCGACCGGTTCAGCATCAAAAAAAGCGATATTAAGCCTTATCGGTATAAAAGAATACTGCAAGAAGAATATTGTTAAGGGAAAAATCCACCCATCACCGCAGGGATTTCATCCGCCCGCAAGGGTGGATTTCATTTGAAAAAAACCGCTGCTCACGCAGCGGTTTTTTCAACGTTTCTCCGTACAAGCTTTTCGTATACCGCCGTACCGACAATGCCGACAACAAACGTACCGATGAAAACAGCCGCGGCGAGCAGGTTGTTTTTTCCGAGCTGCGTCCCGCAGACCGTCGAGGTAATGATCGACGGAATCCGCGCGATACTCGTCAGCAGCAGGAATTTCCACGGTTTGATTTTCAAAAAGCCCGACAGATAGGTTATAACATCCTTTGGCGTACTGGGTATGAGGTATATGATAAAGAGGAGTCTTTCGACTCTGCTCTCATCATTGAGGTAAGAGAATCTTTTGATGATTTTTTTGGGGACAAAGAGCTCGATCATTTTTTGTCCGAACGTCTTTACAAGGAGCAGGATGATCAGCGAGCCGAGAAAACTGCCGAGCAGACACAGCGCACCGCCTTTGACGGCGCCGTAGGCATATCCGGCGGCGATCTCGAGAGGCTCGGCAGGTATGATTTTGATGACGGTCTGAAAGGTGCGTATGGCGACGAATATGACCGCCGATGAGCCTTGGTAGCTGCTTAGCCACGCGTTAAAGCGGGCGGTGTCGCTCACAAACTGAAAAAGCTCTTTGCCGTACAGCGCGTAGGCGGCAATAAACAGGGCGACGAGGATAAGTGCCCCCGTAAGCGCGGCGGCGCGCTGGATTTTCACGGACTTTTCCATTGTAAAGTAATATCCCTTCCGCGTGTTTCACCCTCGGTTTATCCGGCTTTGGAGGTTTTGGGCGCGGCGGCCGCTCTATGATTCATATGATAGATTTCCCTGTCGTAGAATCCCTTGAGCACACCCTTATATCCGGACTTCCACGGCTTATATTTTCCGTTATAGTGGACGATAACCGTGTTTTGATTGACCCACGCGTTGTCGATTTGCCTGCCGGCGCGCCGTCTGGTCTTCTCGTCGAGATTGAAGATACGCGGATCGATCAAAAGAATTCTGCCGCTGAACATGGCGTTGATGACGTCCTGATCCCCGAGGTACAGCTTTTTCGCGTTTTCTTTGATAAAACCGAAAATTTCCTCGGATGTGACCGTTCGCCTTAGCTCCTCAATGTTCATCAGCATGACGCCGGCGTTGATATACCAGCTGTCCTTCGCCATATGAAGGGATTTTTTGATGACGCTGTTGAGGAGCGGTTTTACATGGGTCGCTCCCATAATCAGATGACCTTTGAGCTCTGTGTCGTACAGCGGACGAAGCGGGTTGATGACAACCGTATCGGGGTCGATATACAAAATTTTCCTGACGTTTTCGGGCAGGTACTCATGGGCTATAAGACGGTAGTAGGTCTCCTTGGTAATGCGGTCGAGCACCGGCGCGTCACTGAGACGCCGCCCGTCTACAGGTACCGATACGACCGCGCACCGGCGGACATCGACGGCGCCGCGGATTTTCATAAAATCCTCGCCCGTCAGCGACGAGTGCGCGACATAGAGGCAAAAGCTGTCGTCGGGGTTAGATCGCATCAGCGAGGAGAGCATAACCGTCAGAGGACCGACATAATTCGAGTCTAAGGTGACAAGCAGGTTTATGGGGGAAAGTTCGGTTTTCATAAAAAAACACCTCCGGAAAAAAACTGGCATTTGCTGCTTTCTGTTTGCAGTATTGCACAGTCATTTTCCGGAGTCAACGGCTTTCCCCTTTTCTTAACAATACATTAAGCAATTTGTAATTTTTGGGGAATGTCCTTAATTTTTTTTTAAGAATTGCTTATCAGTACATGAGAATGCTTTCCATCCGGAGTCCCGGACGAAACTCGTTAAAAACGATTTTCAGCGCCTTGACCTCTATGGGGCGC
>CAYYFY010000199.1:0-4554 GCA_964471035.1 uncultured Eubacteriales bacterium | reverse complement strand
GTTCGCGCACGATTTTCTCCTTAAATAGCCGATCTTTATCATACCACAAATTTCTTCATGAAGTGGCTGAATTTTTCAAGCACGTAATCGATGCACTGCCGTGATAATCCCGGATAGACCCCGATCCAGAACGCGTTGTTCATGATGTTGTCGGTTTCCTTTAGTCCGCACGGAACGCGGTAGTCGGCGCCCTCTTTAAGACCGTCAAAGCACGGTTGGCGCGTTATGTTGCCCGCGAAGAGCATACGCGTCTGGATGCCGTTCTTTTCGAGATGGGCGACAATTTTATCGCGCAGCCCCTTCTCTTTGCAGGTGATGAGGAAGCCGAACCATGACGGCCGGGCGTTTTCGCACGGCTTAGGCAGGACGAGCTTATCCGAAAGAGGCTTTAACGCGTCATACAGGTACGCGTAGTTTTTGCGCCGTGCTTCGGTGAAGAGGGGCAGCTTTTTAAGCTGCGCGCAGCCGATGGCGCACTGCATATCCGTGGGCTTCAGATTGAATCCGAAATGCGAATAGACATACTTGTGGTCGTACCCCTTAGGGAGCGTGCCATACTGACCGTCAAAGCGGTGTCCGCAGAGATTGTCGCGCCCCGACGGGCAGACGCAGTCGCGTCCCCAGTCGCGCATCGAGCGCAGGATTTTATGAAGCAGCGGGTTGTTTGTATAGACCGCGCCGCCCTCGCCCATGGTCATGTGGTGCGGCGGATAAAAGCTTGAGGTGCCGATGTCGCCGAACGTGCCGGTATAGCGCGTCTCGCCGTTGAAAGTATAGGCGGAACCCAAGGCGTCGCAGTTGTCCTCGATGAGCCAAAGGTTGTATTTGTCACAAAATGTCTTTACGGCGTTTATATCAAAGGGGTTGCCCAGCGTGTGAGCGAGCATGACCGCTTTGGTCTTGCCGCTCAGGCAGTTTTCGAGCTGTCCGGCGTCGATATTGTACTGACCGGCGGCGACGTCGGCAAAGACCGGCACCGCGCCATATTGCAGAATCGGCGCGACCGTCGTCGGAAACCCGGCGGCGACCGTTACCACCTCGTCGCCGCGCCGTATGGCGCGGTCGCCCAGCAGCGGCGAGGTCAGCGCGTAAAAGGCGAGCAGATTCGCGCTTGAGCCGGAGCTTACCGCCGAGCAGAAGCGGACGCCGAGATAATCGGCCAGCCCTTTTTCGAATTCGTCGCAATAGCGTCCGGCGGTGAGCCAGAAATCGAGAGAGGAATCGACAAGATTGACCATTTCCTCACGGTCGTACACGCGCGAGGCGTAGGGAATCCTGTCCCCTTCGGTATAGGCGCTCTTTTTATGATGGGTGTCGCAATATTCCGCGACAAGCCGTAAAATCTGTTCTCTCGCTTCCCGCTCGGTCATTCGAAAAACCTCCGGATCTGCCTGTCCATGACCTCTCCGGCGTTTTCGCCGCGCACGGCTTTGGAAAACTCAACGACCGCCTCTATCGCCTGCCCGATATTCCATTTAGGCTGCCAACCGAAGGTATTCTGAACCTTTGTGCAGTCAAGCCGCAGGAATTTCGCCTCGTGCGGACCGCCGGCAGACACGTTTTTCCACGAGAGCCCCTCGCCCCACGCCGCGCAGAAGAGATCGGCCAGCTCTCCGGTCGTGATACAGTCGGAAAGCGCCGGACCCACATTGTAGCTGCCCGCGAAACGGGCGTCGCCGTACTGCTTCTCGGCGATCAGCATGTAGACGAGCAGCGGTTCGAGAACAAATTGGAACGGGCGCGTCGAATAGGGATTGCGCACGATAATTTCCGTACCGCTCTGTGCGGCGCGCACGCAGTCGGGCACGATCCGGTCGGCGGCAAAGTCGCCGCCGCCGATGACGTTGCCCGCCCTCGCGGTACTGACGCGCACACCCTTATCCTTAAAAAAGGACTGATCATAGCTGTAGGTTACAAGCTCGCTGCACGACTTGCTGTTGGAATAGGGATCGAAGCCGCAGAGCTTGTCGTCCTCAATAAAGCAACGGTCGTCGTCGGCGTTCATGTAGACCTTGTCGGTCGTCACGTTGACAAAGGAGCGCACGCAGTCAGACAGCCGGATGCACTCGAGAAGATTGACTGTCCCCTGTACGTTTGTCTCAAACGTCATAAGCGGCTGCTCGTAGGACTTTCTGACAAGAGGCTGCGCCGCCAGATGGAATACTATCTCGGGACGCGCCGCGTCAAAGCAAGCCTTTAAGCGGTCAAAATCGCGGATGTCGCCACTATGCGAGTCAATGCCTCCGGCTATATCCGCCATCATAAACAGATTCGGTTCGGTGTCGGGCGCTAATGCATAGCCGGTGACGTCGGCGCCGAAAAGCGACAGCGTTTTACAGAGCCACGAGCCCTTAAATCCCGTATGACCCGTCACAAAAACGCGTTTTCCTTTATAGAACGAAAAATCCATAACGTTTTACCAGACCTTCCACGGGGCTTCTCCCGACGCCCACAGTTTTTCAAGCTGTTCTTTTTCGCGCTGGGTGTCCATCGGTTTCCAGAATCCTTCGTGGAAGAACGCCTTCAGCTCGCCATCGCGCGCTAAAGCCTCAAGCGGCTCCTTTTCAAAGGCTGTTTCATCGCCCGCGATATAGTCAAAAACGGAGGGCTCAAGCACCATAAAGCCGCCGTTGATGCGGCTGACGTCTGCCTGTGATTTCTCGCGGAACTCACTGACCGTCTCGCCCTCAAGACCCAAAACGCCGAAGCGCTGATCGATGCTGACCGCCGTCAGCGTCGCCTTTTTGCCGTGCGACTTATGATACTTCACCAGCTCGTCTATGCGGATATTGCCGACACCGTCGCCATAGGTCAACATAAACGGCTCATTGCCGATATAGTCTTTGATACGCTTTACACGCCCGCCGGTCATCGTCGAAAGCCCCGTATCGACCAGCGTCACTCTCCACGGTTCGGAGGTATTGGCGTGAACGGTCATTTCATTTTTCGCCAGATCAAACGTGACGTCGGAGGTGTGCAGGAAATAGTCGGCGAAAAACTCCTTGACCATATGCTGCTTGTAGCCAAGGCAGATGATAAACTCGTTGAATCCGTAAGCGGAGTAAATCTTCATAATATGCCAAAGGATTGGCTTTTCGCCGATCTCGATCATCGGCTTGGGTTTCAAATGGCTTTCCTCGCTGATGCGCGTACCGAAGCCGCCCGCTAAGATTACCGTTTTCATACCGTCGCTCCCCCTTACTCTTTAGATAATTGTACCATAACCTGCGTGAAAATGCCATAATTATTTTACATGACCTCACGAAAGGCAAGTCCGCGCGTGAACGGCGCGCCGAATGGCTTGCCCGCGCGCCAGAGGGAGACAACGCTTTGAGCCTCCCCCGCGGTTTCGGTTGTGAAATACAGCGTGACAAAATCCGCCTTGGGCGACTCCTTATCCCCGAGGTATAACGGCACGCTGTTATAGAGGGTCATATATTTCTTTTGATGGCAGAACACCGTGAAGCGGGCGTGTTTATCGTCCGTTAGCCGCGACAGCCCGCCGCATTTGTCGCAGGAGAGCGATGGCTTTACAGGACAGGCGCGCAGCAGCATGACCGGCAGATACCCGTAGCCGATATAACCGCGTAAAAGCGTTCCGCCGAGCGCGTTCAGTTTCTTAAATGACAGTTCAAAGGACACCTCCGTGTCAGACAGTCCCAGAAGCGCGTACTCGTTCAGGCTGAGCGTATTCAGAATGTTAAGCCCTGCTTGTCCGTGAGGAATCATCTCCGCTTCTTTTATGAGCCGTAAACCGCCGATATTCCCCGACGCGGCGCGTGTAACTCCCAGCGCCTTGAGTTTTAAAAGACCGTCGCGGACGTTTTCTTCGTCATGGGGGAAAATCAGCGCCGGAAGCTCGGCGATCAGCTTTTTATTAAGCTCACTCGCGCGTTCGGGAAAATTTAAAAGCTCCTCATATGGTACATAGATATATTCCGCGTCGGCTAAGGGCAGCTGCGAGAGCGTTTCGACGCGCAGGCGCAGCCTCGGCGGCGCGGTATGCGGTACGCCCGACAAATCGGGAGCCGGCGCGTCGATTACGCGCACGGCTGTTTTTGAAAGCTTATCCTCAAGAGCTAAAAGCCCCTCGCGCCGCAGGGCGTTGAGCGCCGCCGAGGACATAGAAAGACCGTCCCCGACCGTGACGGCGGGATTTTCGATGATAAACGGCGTGCCGCCGGTTTTTTGCAAGAAGCGCGCGGCGTCGGTTTCGGACAGCGGACGCCCCTCTGCGTATGCGGGGACGCCGCCCTCCAGCGTCACGGTCTTTTCGCGCGCCGAAAGCCTCAGCGACGCGGGAACGCCCGCTTTGATGTCAAGCTGCGCCGAAACGGGTACCAGTCCCGTCTCTTTTTCATAGAGCGCCGCGAGTGTCTTTAAGACGCTCGCCGTCGCCGTTACATCTTCTTTTGTGCGTGCGCCGAACATCTCTTTTGTCCGCTTACCCGTCAGGTAGCCGTCGGTAAAGCCGCCGCGCGAAAAGACGCTTTGCAACGTTTTCACGTCATATGCCTTACCCGCAAGCGCGTTTTTACACGCTGTGACCGCCGC
>CAYYFY010000198.1:0-4578 GCA_964471035.1 uncultured Eubacteriales bacterium | reverse complement strand
TTAGCCGACCGGACAAAACTTCCGCCTCGCTAAGAAAGGGTGGTCATAGTTATGTCGGAAATATTTGCGGAAATCCCCGCGATTAAGTACGAAGGCCCCACGAGCCTGAATCCCTTGAGCTTCAAGTTTTACGACGCGGAAAAGGTCGTGCTCGGCAAGCCGATGAAGGAGCATCTTCGGTTTGCCATGGCGTGGTGGCACAACATGTGCGCCGAGGGGCGCGATATGTTCGGCGTCGGCACGGCGGACAAATCGTTTGGCGCCGCGAGGGACTCAATGGAGCACGCCTATAAAAAGGTGGACGCGGCGTTTGAGTTCATGAACAAGCTCGGCGTCGATTTCTTCTGCTTCCACGACACCGACCTCGTACCCGAGGCTGACGACATCAAGGAGACCAATAAGCGTATCGACGAGATCACCGATTATATTAAGGCGAAGATGCTTAAGAGTGGCAAGAAGCTGCTCTGGGGCACGGCGAATTTGTTTTCTAATCCGCGCTATATGAACGGCGCGGGCAGCAGCGACAGCGCCGCGGTGTACTGCTTCGCCGCCGCGCAAATAAAGAAAGCTCTCGACGTCACCGTTAAGCTCGGCGGCAAGGGCTACGTCTTCTGGGGCGGGCGCGAAGGGTATGAAACGCTCCTCAACACCGATATGAAGTTTGAGCTTGACAACATTGCGCGGCTCATGCGTATGGCTGTCGATTACGGGCGGAGTATAGGCTTTGACGGCGACTTCTACATCGAGCCGAAGCCCAAGGAGCCGATGAAGCATCAGTATGATTTCGACACGGCGACAGCCATCGGCTTTTTGAAGGAATATGGGCTGGACAAGGACTTTAAGATCAACGTCGAGGCGAACCACGCCACGCTGGCGGGGCATACCTTCCGTCACGAGCTGCGCACCGCCGCCATGAACGGAATGCTCGGCAGCATCGACGCCAATCAGGGCGACTTGCTGCTCGGCTGGGATACCGACGAATTTCCGTTCGACGTTTACGAAACCACGATGTGTATGTATGAGGTTCTCAAAGCAGGGGGGCTGAAGAACGGCGGGCTGAACTTCGACGCCAAGAACCGCCGCCCGAGCGACACGTTCGAGGATATGTTCTTTGCCTTTATTTTGGGAATGGACGCCTACGCGCTGGGACTTATCAATGCCGCTAAAATTATCGAGGACGGCAGGATAGACGCCTTTGTCAAAAACCGCTACGCGAGCTACGGCGAGGGCATCGGGCAGAAGATTGTTTCAGGCGCGGCGACACTCGCCGAGCTTGCGGCCTTTGCCGAGGAAAAGGGCGCGCCCGCCGCTCCGCATTCCGGAAGGCAGGAGCAGCTCGAAAGTGTAGTCAACCAGATTCTGTTTTCATAAGGAGACGCTTATGAAGTGTTTATTGGGAATAGACATCGGCACCTCGGGGACAAAGACCGTTCTGTTTGACCTGTCGGGTCATACGGTCGCCTCAAAGACCGTGGAATATCCGCTGTATCAGGAGCACAACGGCTGGGCTGAGCAAGATCCGCTAGACTGGTGGAACGCCGCTGTCGAGGGTATCCGCGCGGTGCTTTCCGCGGCGGGGAGCTGTGAAATCGCCGGTATCGGCCTTTCGGGGCAGATGCACGGGCTTGTCATGCTTGATAAAGACGGCGCGCCGTTGAGGCGGTCGATCATCTGGTGCGATCAGCGCACCGCCAAGCAATGTGACGAAATGAACGCTCTCGTCGGCGAGAAACGGATTATCGAGCTCACCGCCAATCCGCCGATGACGGGCTTTACCGCCTCTAAGATACTGTGGGTCAAGGAAAACGAGCCGGACACTTACGCCCGCTGCGCGCATATCCTGCTCCCGAAGGACTATATCCGCTTTATGCTGACCGGCGAGTTCGTCACCGAGGTGTCGGACGCGTCGGGTATGCAGCTGATGGACATAGGAGCGCGCCGTTGGTCGGACGAGGTGCTTACTAAGCTTGGCATAGACAAGGGGCTGCTCGGGGTGATGATCGAATCGCAGGAGCTGTCCGGACGCGTATCGCGTAAAGCGGGTGAACTTATCGGTCTGAAAGAGGGTATCCCCGTCGCGGGCGGCGCGGGAGACAATCCGGCGGCGGCGGTCGGCACGGGTATTGTCAGTGAGGGCAGCGCGTTTACGACCATCGGTTCCTCGGCGGTCGTCTATGCCGTCAGTGACGCGCCGCATATCGATTTACAGGGGAGAGTCCATACACTCTGCGCCTCGGCGCCCGGTAAGTGGACGGTCATGAGCTGTACGCAGGGGGCGGGGCTCTCGCTCAAATGGCTGCGCGACACCTGCTGTAAAGATGAGGTTGACCTAGCGGCAGAACAGGGTATTGACCCGTATGTGATTATGGATAAACTGGCGGCGGGTATTCCTATAGGCGCGGACAAGCTGCTGTTTCTGCCGTATCTGATGGGCGAACGCTCACCGCATCCCGACCCGGACTGCCGCGGCGTGTTCTTCGGATTGTCGAACGCACACACGCGGGCGCATTTGATCCGCGCCGTGCTCGAGGGTGTCGCCTATTCGCAGCGCGAGTGCGTCGATGTATTCAGGGAAATGGGCGTGCCGGTCAGCGATATGACCGTTTGCGGCGGCGGCGGGCGCAGCCCGCTGTGGCGGAAAATGCTTTCTGACCTGTACGGTTGTCCGGTTAAAACCTTAAAGGCTGACGAGGGTGGCGCCTTGGGCGCGGCGATCCTCGCGGGCGTCTGCGCGGGGGAATACGCTTCTCTTAGCGAGGCTTGCGCGGCGATTGTTCAAAAAAACGAGCCGGTCATACCCGACAAGGCGGCGTCAAAGGAATATGAACCATATTTCACGCTGTACAAAAAGCTGTACGCGGACTTAAAGGCGGACTATAAGATTTTGGCGGGGATATGAAGTTTTGTCCTTTTGTATCGTAGGTGAAGATGCGAATCGGCTTTAAGCCGACCGGACAAAGCTTCCGCCTCGCTTATAAAGGATGGTTATGATTATGGCGCAACTGAAAATGTACTGGATGGGCGGCAGTCCGCTGCCGGAGCTTAAAATACCCGAAGGGTATAGTGTTTCGACATATAAAAGTAAAAAAGACAGAATGCCGTGGGTCGAATGCTGTAAAAATGGTCTGGTTGACGATGACGCCGACGAGAGCGCTTTTGTGTCGCGTATCGCCCGCCAAAAGGACATCAAAATGAAAAAAGATGTGATCTTCCTCGACTGTGAGGGAGAGCACATCGGCACGGTGACCGCCATATTTCATAAAAAAGAGAATATCGGCAACGTGCATATGGTCGGCATCCGCGAGGACTTTCGGGGCAAGGGGCTCGGAAAGGTCATCAACGCCCTGGCGGTTCATAAGCTTGACGCCGACGGGGTCAAATGGATTTACCTTACGACGGACGAATGGAGAAAATCCGCCGTCAAAAGCTATCTGACGGCGGGTTTCTTACCGGTTGAATACGATTCCGGAATGAAGGAGCGCTGGGAAAAGGTGCTCGTCGAATACGGCATACCGCAATGCGATATGGTGTTCGAGAACGGCACGTTCTGCCGTACGCTTCACGCGAAAACGGAATAATCCCTATTGCTTATCATAGGCCTCGCTGACGGCGCGCCTTGTGCGCTCGCGCCGCTCGGAGAGGTCTTTGTACATATCCTCGCGGTTGTGGGCGTTCAAGGAGTAAAGAAGTTTCGGTATGATTGAAAAGACGCCGGTCGCCGTCGGGATCATCGTGCACATGGCGAAGAGCCAGTATTTCGTATTGTCCGACTGTGCGCCGAAGCCCGCCGAGAGGCTGTACCCGATCTTTTTTAAGATCAGCGTGTTGAGCACCCCGAACAGGTTGCCGACGACCTTCTGGATCATGCCCTTGGCGGCAATGGTCATACCCTCGGAGCGGTAGCCGTTTTTCCATTCGCAATAGTCCATCGACTCGTTGAAAATTTCCTTCGGGATGACCTTATTGATGCTTAAAATCGCCTTGAGCGAGCCCTCCTTGATCATGAGGAGCGGCATCATGACTGCCGGCTTTCTGAAAAAGCCCTTTGGACCGCGCCCGCCCATCGAACCGACCAGAAAGATGACGGTATCAAAGAAGTTGGGCGCGTGCTTGCCGAGGATCCAGAGTGATTTGGTGGAAAACTTCTCTTTAGCCCAGTTGATGTAGGTGTAACTGAGTATCGAGGTGGGCGCGCCGGGGATGGCGACGATGTTTTTCAGCGTGATGGAGCCGAGCACGTCGATATAGTAGTTGTTCCAGCCGGTATTGATTTTCATGGTGTCAAGGACGTCGGACAGCATGATCATCATCATCGGTTTATTGTTGAAAATTGAACGGAACCCCTCAATAATATTGGGTCGCTCGATATGCTGCGGGATTCGCTCCCGAGTGATGACGAAGAAATAGAGCGCCAAAAAGCTGCTGAAAATCGCCGTGACGATGCCGCAGTTGACAAAGGCGGTTTTCATCGGGATGTTGACCTTTTTATGATTGATTAAATCCAGCAGCAGCCCGAAGCCGTAGTCGGGGATATTTTCATAAAAAGATGACCATAGCTCGGCGGCGGATATGAGCCGC
>CAYYFY010000197.1:0-4584 GCA_964471035.1 uncultured Eubacteriales bacterium | reverse complement strand
AATACCACAGTGACCGTGCATATCGTGCCGCTGGGAGAGCACGCGCGTTTCGACAAGGATACGGAATACACGATACATATCCGCCCGCTGTCGGAGGGGTCTCCGTGGAATTATCCCGATAGAAAAAACATTACCGAATACGAGCTTAAGCCGGAGACCGACGGCGGTTTTACTGTCACGCACGACTTCGGCTCCGAGCAGGAATACTATATCCGCGTTATGGACGGCGGCAAGAAGCTTTTGCAGGTGTCGGTTTATGCCGTCGCCGCCGACCTGTGCGGGCGCTATCCCTTTAAGGGCGACCTTCATATGCATACCTGCCGCTCCGACGGCAAGGAGGCTCCCGCCGTCGTCGCCGCCAACTACCGCCGCTACGGCTATGACTTTCTGGCGATTACCGACCATCAGCGGTATTACCCTTCCTTGGAAGCCATGGACGCCTTTAAGGACATAAAGACTGACTATACGCTGATTACAGGCGAGGAAATTCACCTGCCCGACAACGACGTTCACATCGTCAATTTCGGCTCGGAGTACAGCGTCAACGGCTTACTGGAATCGCGCGCGCAAATCAAGGAACGCGGCGAGGATACAAAGCTTCGCTCGCTTTTCGGTGAGTGCCCTCCCGTTTTAACGGACGAGCAGTACAAGGCGGAGGTGACCGCTTTAATCCCAACGCTGAATATTCCCGAAAGCTTTCCCGATAAATTCGCCTATGCCGCCTGCGTATGGATTTTTAACCACATTAAGCGGGGCGGGGGACTGGGTATCTTCTGTCATCCGTACTGGATTTCCGACGTCTTTCAGGTGCCCGAGGGCTTTACCGAATACCTGATGGAAACAAGACCGTTCGACGCCTTTGAGGTAGCCGGAGGCGAGTCCTACTATGAGCAGAACGGCTTCCAGTGGGCGAAATATTATGAGGACAGGGAGAAGGGGCGCTTTTACCCGATTGTCGGCTCGACCGACAGCCACGGCTCGGTCAATAACAAAAACAAGCTTGTCGCCGCCACCATCGTTTTTTCACCGGAAAACGAGCGCAAGGCGCTCATTGCCTCGATTAAGGATATGTACAGCGTCGCCATAGACAATAACGGCGAAGAGACGTTTATTGGCGAGTTCCGGTTTATCAAATACGCTTGTTTTTTAATGAAGAATTACTTCCCGCTCCACGATGAACTGTGCTTCGAGGAGGGTAGGGCTTTAAAAGCCTATGCCTTGGGGGAGGAGACCGAAAAAGTCCTGCTCGGCGTCATGCATGGCAGGACACAGACACTCAGGGAGAAATATTTTAGCTTTTAACGGACAGGTCATTTTAGAAAACCGTCTTTCAGGCGGTTTTCTTTTTTGTCGAAAACCATTACGCGGCAGAGCGGGCTGAGAGACGCGTAAATCGCCGGACACAGGTCCTCTGTTGTCACGACCGTAAAGATGTTTCTCTGGGAGACAAGCGTCGGCAGGTCTTTTATGGCGGGATGTATGACGGCGTCGACATATCCCGAGGATAAGACGAGATTCTCAAATTCCGCGGTATTATACGGTGTATCGGAGGACTGTAGGACAGCCGCCGTCATCGTATCGGAATGGCGGTCAGACGCTAAAAGCAGACAGCCCAGCGCCGTGTCGTATTTACCCGTTTCTATGACCACCAACGTATTCCGTCTGTTGGCGCCGTGCGCCAGATGGTTAAACAGTATAGGAAGAAGTGAGTTGGCGCGGTTCGAAAAGCAGTATTCCGATTTGACGAAACCATAGCTTTCTGTTGACGGATACTGTTTTACTTTAGCGGCGACGGCGTCAGTATCCTCACAAATAAAATCCGTAAGCGTGTTCCAGAGTGCCGGGTACACCCCGCGCGACGCCTGATATTTTTCGAAATCGTTGACGTACAAAACGACGGGAATATCGACGGCGAATGCGTCGAACATGACCGAAGAGTAGTCCGTAATCAGACAGTCGGCGATCAGGAGAAGCTCCTGCGTCTCGGCATTTTTGAAATCACTGAAATTTACGGATACGCGGTCTGAGAGGAACGTATGGTTTTTATCAATGAGAAAATAGTCGTCATTGAGCTTACCTTTAAGCGCCGGTACATCGAGCAGATACGCGGTATCTTCCTGACCAGGCGTATAGTTATAGTCCCGCCATGTCGGAAGATATACGACGATTTTTTTATCAGTCGGAATATGCAATTTCGCTTTGATGTCCGATTTCATCGCGGCGTTAAAACGGTTATCAGACAAAAATCGGACACGCGGGTATCCGCAGGGCAGCAGTTTTTTATCGCTCAGTAGGAAGGACGTCTCAAAAAAACGATTGACGTTCGGATGATCGGTCACGAAGATGTCCCATCGCCCAATATCGGTAAACTTTTGGAGCTTATGATCGGGATTTTTTCGGACGATATCGCCTTCATTCGAATCGAACAGCATTTTTTTCAACGGCGTCCCGTGCCATAGCTGAATCCACAGCGCATCGGCGCGTTTTACGAACGCGGGATTTGTCCAGGACTCGAAAACGAGGATATTTGCCGTTGCCAGCACATTGTAAAACGCTTTGGAATACGGCGTAAGCTTGTGTTCTTTTTGAACATCTTCGCTATAGGTCGCGAAATATACGGCGACCTCGTCTGTTTTCGCTTCTAAGACCTGCTCGTACAGATATCGCGAGTTGCCGGTATAGCGGAAATCAAAACCGAGAAACAGAACCGTTTTACGACCGAGCTCCTCTTTAAGAGCCGAACGGTATGCGGGCAGATGGACATTTTTATCAATAGAATCGCTGCGTGGTTTCACTCTGCCCCAAAAGCGTTTGATAAATGACGTTAAGCGGGATTTATGGCGGTTCACCTTTTTTTTGATTTTTCGAATGCGCGGGCAGGCTTTTTGATAATACAAATTTAAAAAAAACAGCAGCATCAGGCTTTTTTTTCGGATAACGTAAAACATCAGTAAAAACCGGAGCGATAGCTCGCCCTTAAAGGGAACCGGTTTTATGTCCTCTTTGGATAACAAAGTCAAAAAATCTACGGTAAAGCTTTTTCGCATATTCTTTGGTATTCTCGACGCGTAATACGCGAAGTAACGTCCGTAAATATACGAGTAAAAATAATGCTTTGCCGCGTTGTCCGTTTCGCGCAGAATGTCAAAACAGTCGGCGCCCGCCCGCATAAAGCCTTTATAATGCCGATCGGTGGACAGATTGGTGCGGGTTGTGGAGGCGGGGTGTGTGCGGACGCAGTACAGCGGCGAATCGATAACGGAGACGCGTTTAGCCTTTACGGCGCATTTCACGATGAACACCAAATCCTCATAAATGTATCCTTCGCCGTAAAAAATACCGTTATCAGATAAAAATGATTTTTTGTACAGACGGGTGACGGAATAGTATGCCTTGCTCGACAGCAGCATCAGGCACTCGTCGCCGCAGAGCAGGTTTTTATCGGCGAAACGCTCTTTGTTTGTAAAGGAGTACCGCCGCGTTTTATCATTGTAATATTTCCAGTTAAAAAAAACCAGATCGCTGCCGTCCTCAACCGCCCTGTTTAAAGTAAGCTCCAGCGTATACGGCTCTAAGAAATCGTCCGCGTCCAAAAACAGGATATACATGCCGTTTGCTTTGCGCATGGCGAAGTTGCGCTGGATTCCCTGACCCTTGTTCTCCGAATCGAAAAAGCGTATTCTCTCATCCAGAGCGGCGAGCCGCTCGATACAGTCTAAGGTGCCGTCGCCCGAGCCGTCGTTGACGATCAGTATCTCGAAATTCTGAAACGTCTGCGCTTGCACCGAATGTACGCAGTCGTCGATGGTGCGCTGTGCGTTGTACGCCGGAATGATGACCGAAATCAGCGGGGCGCTCTTGCAATCCTTTTCGCGCATATATTGTTACCGTCCTTAACTGTTATAGAACAATCTGTCGATGAGCCGTCCGGCGGCGTTGCCATCGTCGAGGGGATTGAATTTTTCCTTAAACCGTTTGTACCGCGCGTCCGGCTGAAAATCGCCTTTCAGCGCCATATTCAGAGCGTCAGCAAGCGCGCCGCCGGTTTTTACGATCTCTCCGGGGAGCTCGGACAGCGGAAAATAAAAATTGCGGATCTGTGCCTGATAGCTTTCCAAATCATACATATAGAATACGATGGGACGCGACAGATTCGCGTAGTCAAAAAACACACTGGAATAGTCGGTGACAAGGACATCGCTGACAATATATAAATCCGCAATATCATCGTAATCCGACACGTCGTATATAAAGCCGCGGTAGTTTTCAAAATCAATTTTATTGGTTATCAGATAATGCGCCCGAAACAGGATGACGGCGTTGTCAATCAAGCACTCCCGCAACAGGTTGAAATCGGCTTGAGGCTTAAAGCAATAGCCGACAGCGGCGTCATAGTCGTTGTCGCGCCATGTCGGCGCGTAGAGGACGATTTTTTTATCGTCGGGGAGACCTAAGGACGACCGTATGGCGGCGACCTTTTTTTCGGTGCGGCGGTACAGCGCGTCGTTGCGCGGATAGCCGATCTCTATAACAGCATCTTCCTTACTGAGTTCCCGCAGATGAAATGCCGAAATGAATTTCTCG
>CAYYFY010000196.1:0-4587 GCA_964471035.1 uncultured Eubacteriales bacterium | reverse complement strand
CATCTTTTTGTAATGTTCAGCAGGCATTAATATAGCATATCACATATTTTTAATTATATCAATAGTCACTTCCGAAAATATTGACAAATTACTTCCGAAAAAAATGACAAATCACTTCCAATATTATTGACAAATCACTTCCAATAATATTGGAAAAACACTTCCGAAATAAATTATAAAATATATAAAAATAGTATTGATTCCATCTCTGAGGCTTTATATAATACAATCAGCCGAATATTTATGGGAGGTTCTTTCTTTATGAATAAAAAGAAAATAATCCTTGTATCCGTTGCCGCTGTGACGGTCGGGGCTATTATTACGGGCGGATGCCTTTGGTATTGCGGGGGCGCGCGCAAGGCGGCGGCGCCGAAATCTTACAGCGTAAGTGTGGAAAAGGCGGCAGGAAAAATGGATAATGCGGATTTTTATGTTTCAACGGTGGGCAGCGATAAAAATGATGGCTCTTTCAAAAAGCCGTTTCAGACGATAGAACGCGCGCGCGGCGCCGTCAGAGCGCTCGACAAGTCTGAGCGGGACGGCATCACGGTGGCGGTCATGGCCGGCGACTACCGGACAGCGGGGCTGGTATTCACTAAGGAGGACGCCGGCACGAAAACCTGTCCGATCACCTACTGCGCCTACGGGGACGGGGAGGTTGTCATAAACGGCGGCGTCACCTTGAAGCCGTCCGATTTTGCGGCGGTGACCGATGAAAAGCTGCTGTCGCGGCTGTCAAAGACAGCGCGTGAAAATGTCGTCTGCGCCAATCTCAAGACCTACGGGCTGACAAAAAGCGACTGGGGGCGAGTTAACGCCATCGGTTCCTACAATACCGCGGGACACTATGCGGAAAACCTGACGGGTGCTCTGTACTGCGAGCTGTTCTATAACGACGCGGCGATGACGCTCGCCCGCTACCCCAACGGCGAGGACTGGCTGTACACCGGCAAGGTCATCGAGGAGGGAGAGGGCAAGGAGCGCGCCGGAGACAGGGTATACCGCAACCCCGACTGGGATACATCCATAAATCCGAAGAGCGATACCTATGAAATCGATGTTAAACTGGCGAAGCGGGTTGCCTCATGGCAAAGCCTCGACGACGTCTGGATGTTCGGCTACTGGATGTACGACTGGGCTGACGCCTCGACGCTCATCGGCAATTTTGACGCGGAGAACAATACGCTGACACCAAAGTACGTCAGCTTCTACGGCGCGAAAGAAGAAGCCCCCTATTATTTCTTCAACGTGTTTGAGGAGCTCGATGCCGAGGGCGAGTTCTTTATCGACAGGACGAACGGCATTTTATATCTGTACAAGGGAGAGAGTTTCGACAGCGCGGTCATTGACCTGTCGATAACCGCCGGCAATATCGTCAAATGCCATGCCGATTATCTGACCTTCAAAGGGTTTACTTTTAAGGGTACGCGTGGCGACGCTCTTGTTTTTGAGGGCAACGGCAACACGGTTGCGGACTGCCTTATCAAAAATGTGTCCGGCTACGCGCTCAAAATGACCGGCTGCCGCAACGTCGCTCTGAATAATGAAATTACCGGCACGGGACAGGGCGGCATCGTGCTTTCCGGCGGCGACCGCGAAACGCTTACGCCCGGGGCTTGCCGCGCCGAGAACAATCTGATTCACGACTGGTCGCGCATTTACAAGACATATCAGCCCGCCGTGACGCTCGAGGGCGTCGGCAATGTCTGCGCGCACAACGAAATGTTCAATTCGCCGCATGAGGCTATCACCTATTCGGGCAACAACCATCTCATCGAGTACAACGACATTCACGACGTCTGCCTGCTCTCCGACGACGCGGGCGCCATTTATTCCGGACGGCGTTGGGACTGGTACGGTACGGTCATCCGGTACAACGCCCTCTATGACCTCGGCGCGAACGGTCATAAGCCGTGCGGCATCTATCTTGACGACGCGCTCTCGGGGCAGACGGTTTACGGGAATATTCTAGTCAACGTACCCGGTTATGCCTTGCATATCGGCGGCGGGCGCGACAACGCCGTCGAGAATAATATTGTCGTCAATGCCGGCAAGCCGGTTTCCTATGACGACCGCGCGCGTGAGGGCGCATTGGACAGCGGGTCGGGATGGGCGGAGCACTTCGGCGAGAACGGCGGCGTCTGGAAGCTGCTCTTTGAATCCCCGTGGCAGAGCGATGTCTGGAAGAAAGCGTTTCCGGCATCGGCGAAAATCTCCTCTGATTTCAGCGATAAGGACAATAAGCTGTTCGGCGCGAACCCCGCGCTGTCAACGGTTATCGGCAATCTGATTTTTGACGATGAAGAGAGTATCGGCAATGTCGCCGACAGCGTCTATACCTTCAGCACCGTCGATAACAACGCCGTGCTTGGGCTTGGCGATATGAAAGACTTCTTCACCGACCCTAGAAACGGCGATTTTTCAATCAAAAAGGATGCGTCCGGTCTGCCGGACGGCTTTGAGGAGCTGCCGCTTTCACAGATCGGACGCCATACACGGTGACGGTTACGGGCGCATTTTATCTTCGCCTTCGTCGGCGATGTTTTGCAGCACCTTCATAAGATCGGTCATGTCGTTGATGGTGACATTGCGTTCCATGATATAGATTTTCAGCTCGTCGGGGAGGGAGTCAAACTGCTCTTTGACTTTATCGGCTACGGCGGTCATCGTATCATCTCCTTTTTCCCCAGTATTTCCTCTAGTAACAGTAATATACAGAAAAAAGTGAAGCTGTTTTTTACACAGCTTCACTTTATATTTTAATTTTTATCAATAAAAATGTCTGATATACGCTTCAACGTCGCTTCTGTTGCCTGTAAAAGGTCCCGGCGTCTCCATTTTGAGCGATACCGTCGCCGTCGCTGTAAGCAGCGACTGTTCAATGGAATGGTTTTGGCGTTCGCCTAAGTACGCGGCGAAGGTCGTGTCGCCGCGCCCCGTCCGGCCGCTTAAGTTGCGCGATTTAATAGGACGGGTAAAAAACTCCCTGCCGTCGTAGGCTAAGACCTCGGTGTTGTGGGTGATGAGGATTTCTTTCGCTCCCCACGCGTACAGCATTTTCGCCGCTTCGCGCCGGTCGGGCTGACCGGTCAGAATCTCCGCCTCGGCGGCGTCTGTCTTTAGGTAGGCGATGGCGGGGAGCAGCTCTTTTTTGTCCGCCCAGTCCTCGAAGTACATATTACCGCCGTGAGCGCTGTCGGCATGGCGCAGAAAGCCCTGTACATCGACGGCCGTATCGCCCTTTTTGGCGGCGGCTTTGATTAAATCGCCGCTAAAGTCGCCGTAAATGAGTCCGGCGAAGTGCCAGATGGCGGCGTCGGCGTCGGGCAGGTCGCTTTCGGTAAACGGCTCGCCGCGCTCTAAACAAGTGCAGATACGCTTTTCCTTATCCGCCGAGAGGTACTGATTGCGGATCATCGTCGAGGTTTCGGAATCCAGGGCGACGATGTTTTCTTTAGGCAGGGTAAAGGCTTTCAGCCGTTCTCTGTCTTTTTTCGCGAGCTTTGTGACGGCTAAGACGTTATGCCCCAAAGCGTGGGCGGACGCGCTCGAATAGAGCACCGCGCCGCCGAGAATTTCCTGAAGGTTGCCCTCATGGTCGATATTGTAATCATAGGAGAGGTGACCGAGGATAACAGAACTGTACTTTTTCATTTGTTTTCCTCTATTGTCCAGGTTCCGGAAGCGAGCTCATGTGTTTCCCGGCCTATTATTGCGGTCGCCGTCGTGTTTTCCGGAACGGTGAAGGTGTATTTGACTATGTCGCCCTTGTACTCCCACATCGCGGCGACTGTGCCGTACCGCGTTGCTACCGACGCCTTGACAGGGCTCAGGCGTTTGTCGGGGATGGGCTTAAAGAGGATGTGCTTATAAGCCGGAGCGTTTTCGTCGATGCGGATGCCCGCGACGGTCATGAATAAAAAGTCGCCGATCGCGCCGTAGGCGTAATGGTTGAACGAGTTCATATTCGGCGTGGCGAACGAGCCGTCCGGCTTTAAGCCGTTCCAGCGCTCCCAAACCGTTGTCGCGCCCTTATTGACCTCATAGAGCCATGAGGGATAGTCCTCCCTCAGCAGCAGCCTGTACGCGAGGTCGGGGCGTCCTATATCAGCCAGCGTGTGGCACAGGTACGGCGTCCCGACGAAGCCGGTCAACAGATGCCCGTGCTCCTCGACCGAGGCGACAAGAGCCTTCTTGACGGGTTCGTGATTGTCTGTCAGGTCAAAATACAGCGCAAGCACGGCGGCGGTCTGCGTAAAATCGATAAGGCTGCCGTCTTTATTGAAATATTCTTCATTAAATGCCTGCCGGATATCCTCTGAGAGCGCTTCGTAATAGGTGACATCCTTGCCGAGGAGTTTTCCGATTTTAACGACAAGGCTTGTCGAATACCAAAAAAACGCCGTGGCGATGTATTCGTGCGGCGTCGCGCCGATACAGTCCTCTTCTTCGGCGTCCAGCGAGAGCCAGTCGCCGAAGTGCCCGCCGATGTCCCAGAGACCGCGCCTTGTGCCCTTGCTTTCCATAAAACCGATCCAGCGTTTCATCATGGGGTAGGCGTCGCGCAGGGTTTCCTTGTCGCCGTAG
>CAYYFY010000195.1:0-4594 GCA_964471035.1 uncultured Eubacteriales bacterium | reverse complement strand
AAAATTTTATATTGAGCGTTACTCAGAGACGGAATACAGCAGGAAACCAGCGTTCGTTTTAGCGGAATACCTCAACGGGAAGCCGATTACCTGCCGCACGGACTACGACAAAAAAGATGCCTTCGCGAAAGCGGCGGGAGTCTATGACGGCGATGATTGGAACAGCGCTCATGTTTTTGTATCCATCAATTATGAGGGCTGTCCCATTGTGTACAGCTGGTCATTCGTGATAACCGGCAATAACGTTTTGGAGGATTTGTTCGAGAACGATTCTTAAAAGGTTATTTTTTTGCAAAAAGAAAACCCCGTCAACCGACGGGGCTTTTTTGTTATTTCCAGAGCGTTTCGGGATATTCGCCGCCGTCTGTCTTCGCCGCTATGGCGTCTACGACGGACTGTTTATCCTGTTTATAGGTAACGCCGTACCATGATTCTTCGGTCGGGATTACTTTTACAGTACAGAGCTCTTCCGTAAGCAGGTCGTGGACGACCGTCGGCAAAAGAAATTCTGACTTTTCCGGATTTACGGGTACGTTCTCCGTTAAAAACCGGTTGAACCGCGGTTCAATTTCACAGGGCATCGCCGCGGGAAAACACCACATATTCATCGAAACAAAGGAGTTTTCGTCTACATCCGTCCACGAACCGTCTTCGTTTTCAAACTGCGTCTGCCCGTCGTTGCGCTTGATTTTTGTGCGCTCTGTAATATCGGTCAAAAAACCGCTTTCGTCGGTTTCGCAGACACCGCGCGCGACGGTGCCGTTTTCGGTCAGCGTGTTTTTTAGGATATACCCCGCCAGCGCGAAAGCGTAGGGCTTTTCACCGTCCGGTTTTGCCGCGTCAATCCAATCCGCCATCAGCTGAAAGGACTCTTTTCCGTAAAAATCGTCGGCGTTAATAACGAGAAACGGCTCGTTCACTTTATCCTTACAGGCTAAGATCGCCTGCCCTGTCCCCCACGGCTTGATTCTGCCTTCGGGAACTCTAAACTGCGGCGGGATATCCGCTATTTCCTGATAGACATACTCAACGGCGAGTTGTTTTTTGATTCTGTCGCCGATAGCTTGATTGAAATCTTTTTCAATCTCCTTTTTAATAATGAAAACGACTTTGTTGAATCCGGCGCGCCGCGCGTCGTAGATAGAATAATCGATGATGAGCGAGCCGTCCGGTCCGACAGATTCAATCTGCTTAAGACCGCCGTAGCGGCTGCCCATACCGGCAGCCATGATGACGAGTGTTTTATCCAAGAATTGTTCCTCTCCGTTCGTTATTGATAGCTTGCATAAGTGTGCCAAGCGTTTTTATACCCTTTTCGAGCGCTTCGTCTGAGGGGGTGGAGTAGTTGATTCGAAAGCACTGCGAGGCGCCCTGTTCGTCGGGCAGAAACGCCGTGCCCGGGACGACGGCGACCTTGTAATCCCTGACCGCCCTGCGGCAGAAATCGGGCATATCGATGCCGTCGGGCAGCGTACACCAGAGGAACAGCCCGCCCTCGACGGGATAATAGGTGATTCCCTCGGGGACAAGATAGGTATCGACAAGGCTTTCGGCAAGAGCCGCCTTGCGCCGATAGATGCCGCGCAGACGCTCTAAATGCGCCTTAAAATCGTACTTTGTCATGAATTCATAGCAGATCATCTGCGCGAGAATGGCGGTGTGCACATCCTCCCCCTGCTTGGCGACGACCTGCTTTTTAATGATTTCCGACGGCGCTAAGCAGAAGCCGACGCGCAGTCCCGGCGAAACGACTTTGGAAAAGCTGCCGCCGTAAATGACGCGCCCTTCAGTGTCAAGCGATTTTATAGAGGGCAGACTTTCGCCTTTAAAACGCAGCTCGCCGTACGGGTTGTCCTCGACAATCAGCACATTGAATTCACAGGCGAGGCTGTAAAGCGCCTTACGTTTTTCAATAGACAGTGTAATACCGGTCGGATTTTGAAAATTCGGAATCGTGTAAATAAAACGCGTATCCGGATTGTTTCTAAGCGCTTCTCTTAAACCTTCGATAGAAATGCCGTCCGGCTCGACCTTTACGCCGACGAGTCTTGCGCCGATGCCGCGAAACGAGTTGAGCGAGCCGATGAAGCTCGGGTCCTCGCAGATAACGACGTCTCCCTCGTCACAGAGCACCTTGACCGACAGCTCCATGACCTGCTGGCCGCCCGAGGTTATAAGCACGTCGTCGAATTCCTGTCCGAGATCAAAATTATCTTTCAGGTACTCCCTTATGTACAGGCGCAGCGGCGCGTAGCCTTCTGTGATGTTGTACTGGAGCGCCTCTACGGCAGAGCGGGTGAAGATGTCGGCGCAGATAGCCTTGATCTCCTCGGTCGGAAACGCGTCCGGCGCGGGATTTCCGGCGGACAGAGACACGACCGCCGGATCGGCGGCATATTTGAAAATCTCACGTATGGCGCTGGGCTTTAAATTCATAAAACGGTTTGAGAATCTATATTCCATAATATCACTTCCTTAACGGTTATATATTATAGCATAATTTTCATATTTGTCAAACGCTTGACACGGCGTAAAATGCGAGTATACTAAAATTCTCACACAATCAGAAAAGGGGGAAAATCATGAACGCCATTGAAACTATTGGTCTGACAAAGAAATACAAGGACGTCACGGCGGTTGATAATTTGAATCTCACCATTCAAAAGGGCGAGCTATTTTCGCTTTTGGGCGTCAACGGCGCGGGCAAGACGACGGCGATCAAAATGCTGTCATGCCTCTGTGCTCCGACAGCGGGCGACGCGCTCCTTCTAGGAGACAGCGTCGTTACCTCCCCGCAAAGAATTAAAGAAAAAATCAATATATCTCCGCAGGAAACCGCGGTGGCGCGCAGTCTGACCGTTTTCGAGAACCTCGTTATGACCGCGCGGCTCTACGGCAGTAAAAAGGAAGACGCCGTAAAAAAAGCCAACGCGTTTCTTGAAAAATTTGAGCTTAACGACAGCGCCAAAAAAAGGGCAAAGGCGCTGTCCGGCGGACAGCAGCGAAGGCTCAGCATCGCCATGGCGCTGATCTCCGAACCCGAAATACTTTTTCTTGACGAACCGACGCTTGGACTCGACGTGCTCGCCAGACGCGAGCTCTGGAGGATTATCGAGGGACTGAAAGGTAAAATCACAATTCTTCTGACGACCCACTACATGGAGGAGGCCGAGGCGCTCTCCGATAGAATCGGCATTATGGTGAGCGGCAGGCTGAGAGTCGTCGGCACCGCTGCCGAGCTGATAGAGCAAACGGGCGCGAAAAACTTCGAGGACGCCTTTATCGCCTATGCCGAGAAAAAGGAGGGTGAAACGCTGTGAGGATGCTCGCTTTCGCCTCGAGAAACACAAAGGAAATCCTGCGCGATAAAATCAATCTGATTTTCGGCATTGGATTTCCCGTAATTCTGCTGCTGCTCTTTTCGGCCATTCAGGCAAATGTACCGGCAAAGATTTTTGAAATCGACAGCATCACGCCGGGGCTTGCCGTATTCGGGCTGGCGTTTATCGCGTTGTTTTCAGGAATTTTAATTGCCAAGGACAGAAGCTCGTCGCTGCTGTTAAGACTTTTAGCGTCTCCACTAAAAGCGTCGGACTTCATTTTAGGCTATACCCTTCCCCTGCTGCCGATGGCCGTCGTCCAGACAGCGGTCTGCTTTGCCCTTGCGCTGACGCTGGGGCTAACGCCCACATGGAACATTCTGCTCGCAATCCTCGTCATTACGCCGACAGCCGTCATGTTCGCCGGCATCGGGCTCATCGCGGGCAGTCTATTAAACGACAAGCAGGTCGGCGGTGTATGCGGGGCGCTGCTGACCAACCTCACGGGCTGGCTCTCCGGTACATTCTTTGATTTGAAGCTCGTCGGCGGCACTTTTGAAAAAATTGCTTCGTGCTTCCCGTTCGTTCACGCCGTCGACGCCGCTAAAGCCGCGCTGTCCGGCGACTCCGCCGCCATAGTCCCCGACCTCGTCTGGGTTCTCGGTTACGCGGCTCTTGCCATGACCGTCGCCGTACTCGTATTCCGCGGGAAAATGGACGCCGATAAAACCTAATTCAAAAGTATATCATAAATTTCAGAACACTTTATCGTGATTTCGGGAGGGATAACGGAGCTTTTTGTCCTCCCCTTTTTTATGCAATCGCAGAATTCGGCGATCTCGAACTGGAAGCCGTATTCAAACGGAAACTCAAAGGTTTCCGGCTCCTGCCCGTCAAGCTTCAATATAAATCCTTTGGCGCCTACAAAGCTCTCTATCGTGATACTTCCCTTCGTTCCGCTGATCATAAAGCTGCTGTTCGGCGGGTTTGAATCGAGCGTACTTTGCAGATTAGCGGCAAACGAGCCGTAATCGAGCAGGATACTGTCCGCGACATCGACGCCCGTATAGCCGACGCGCTTCGCCGTATACGCTTTTTTGTAGGCTGTTCCCAACAGGAAAAGAGCCGTCTCAATATTGTATACGGACAAATCGAACGCCGCTCCCCCGCCCAAAGTATTTGAGAGCAGACGGTCGTTAGGGTCGTCCGCAGCCTTGAAGCCCAAAAGGGACGAGGCAAATACAATGTCGCCGATGACGCCCTCGCCGAGCATC
>CAYYFY010000194.1:0-4609 GCA_964471035.1 uncultured Eubacteriales bacterium | reverse complement strand
CCGCCTCTATCGCGAGGCGGTGTGCCGCCGCGCCAAAAAGTTGGAGGTCACCGAGGACGAGCTGGCAAAACGGCTTGTCGCCGAGGCTGATGAAAAGTGCTGTCATGTCGGCGAGCTTCTAAAGCTTATGACCGACCGCCGCAAGCGCGGCGCGGTGTTTCTGCTGCTGGAGGCGCTGCTGCCGCTGGCGGGCGCTGCTCTTTGCGGCGTGTTGCTTAAGAGCATATGGCTTCCGTTTTTGCTGTATTTCCCGTTGTGGGAAATTATAAAGAGCCTGACCGACTATTTTTCAAAATGGAAAGTGCCCGTCTCCTATCTGCCGCGCATGGAGGAAAAACCGTCGGTTTTGCCCGACTGCAGGACGTTGATCGTCGTTTCCATGCTTCTGCCTGCCGCTCACAAGTCCGGACAGCTCAAAAAGCATTTAGAGCAGCTTAAAAAAACGAACGGCGTTCAAAACGTCAAGATCGTCGCGTTGGCCGACCTGCGCGGCGCCGATATGCCCACGCGCCCCGAGGATGATGCGGATATCGCGGCGTCTCTGCGCATCGTCGAGGCGCTCAATAAAAAATACGGCGGCGGCTTTCTTTTGGCTGTGCGCCGACGCACCTATTCGACGACTCAGCGCGAATACACAGGGCGCGAGCGCAAGCGCGGCGCGATTGCCGAGCTTGTCCGCGCGGTCAAGGGTACGGACTCCGAATTCTTATGCTTAAAGGGCGACACCGCCGATCTGCATTCATATAAATACATCTGCGCGCTCGACTACGATACGAGGCTGCCCATGGACGCCGTATCCCAGCTGACGGCGATCGCCGCGCACCCGCTGAACAAAGCGAAGATCAATCCTCAAACGAAACGTGTTGAGAGCGGTTACGGCATTTTCGCCCCGTATATCGGCACCTCGCTGTTCGCGACAAGCCCGACGCTGTTTTCAAAGACCGTCGGGGGCGTCTGTGGCATCAGTGTCTATGACCTTTCCGCGGCGGAACGTTATCAGGACCTGTTTATGCGCGGTACATTCTGCGGCAAGGGGCTTATTGACATCGACGCCGCCTACACGGTGCTCGACGGGGCGTTGAAGCCCCAGACCATCTTGAGCCACGACATTTTAGAGGGCGAGCTGCTGCGTACGGCGTTTGTCAGCGACATCGAATTTACCGACGCCGCCGTCGGCACGCCCAAGGCGTATTTTGACAGGCAGCACCGCTGGATACGCGGCGACTGGCAGAATATCCTGTATCTGAAAAAACGTGTTAAAACCGTAGAGCAGGGGCGAAGCGTAACCTTAGGCAAATTGTCGCGCTTCAAGCTCTTTGATAATCTGCGGCGCAGCCTGACACCCGTTTTCTGTGCGCTGCTGCTTTTGTGCGCGCCGTTTTTCGACGGCGCCGCCAAGTGGGTGATGCTCATAACGGGCGTCCTTGCCGTCGTCGGAAGCGGCATATTCAGCGCGCTGTGCGCGTTTTTCTCCGGCGGCGCGCCGATGCTGTCAAGACGGTTTTATTCAGATACCTTTCCGGTGGCAAAAGCCGACCTAGCCCGCGCGTTTTTATGGCTGATGCTGCTCATGCAGAACGCCTATACCTGCCTTACCGCGATTGTCTCGTCACTGTGGCGGCTGATAATCACAAAGCGCAATCTGCTGCTCTGGACGGTGTCGGCTGACAGCGAACGCTCGGCAAAAAAAGCGTCCTATGTCCGGTCGTTTCTGCCGTCAATAGCCGCCGGTCTGTTTTTGATTATTTTCGGCGGTTGGGTACTGAAGGCTTTCGGGGCGTTCTACGTATTGTCGCCGCTGTTTTCAAGGCGGCTCGGACGCGAAAAGACGTTTGAAAAAGAAAAGCTCAGCGATTATTCAAAGGAAAAGCTTTTTTCCTATGCGGCGGCCATGTGGAAGTATTTCGACACGCTCTGCACTCCCGCCGACAATTACCTGCCGCCCGACAATCTGCAGGAGGCGCCGGTCTTTCGGACGGCGCACAGGACGTCGCCGACGAATATCGGATTGATGCTCGTCTCGTGCCTTGCCGCGCGGGACCTCGGCTTTATCGATTCGCAGGAGCTTTATAAAAAAATAGACAGCACGCTCACAACGGTCGAAAAGCTCGAAAAATATAAGGGGAACCTTCTCAACTGGTACAATACCGAAACGGCGAAGCCCTTATACCCGCGTTACGCCTCAACCGTTGACAGCGGCAATTTTCTCTGCTGCCTTGTCGCGCTGCGGCAGGGGCTGCTCGAGTACGTCGCGCAGTGTCCGGAGCTCAAGGAGCTTGTCGGTCGTGTTACGCGCCTGATCGCCGATACGGACATCACCGCCTTTTACAACGGGCGGCGCAAGCTGTTTTTCATCGGTATCAGCGTTGAGGACAATACGTCCAGCAACAGCTACTACGACCTCTTTATGAGTGAGGCGCGCATGACCGGCTACTTTGCCGTCAGCGCCCGACTGGTGTCTAAAAAGCACTGGGGCAGCCTGTCGCGTATGCTGTCGAAGGATGGCAATTATACGGGACCTCTGTCGTGGACGGGGACGATGTTTGAGTATTTCATGCCGTATATTTTCCTGCCGTCGTATCGCGGCACGCTCAGCTATGAGGCGCTGCGCTTCTGCTCGCGCTGCCAGCGGCGGCTCGTGCGCAAACAGGACATTCCGTTCGGCATGTCGGAGAGCTGCTTTTACGCGTTTGACAGCAAGCTCGACTATCAGTACAAGGCGCACGGTGTTCCGAAGCTCGCGCTCAAAAAGGGGATGGGCGCCGATACGGTCATCGCGCCGTATTCGACGTTTCTGCTGCTGCCGTTTCAACCGGAAACAGCCATGCGTAACCTGAGGAAGCTCGAAAAATATGACATGATCGGCAAATACGGCTTTTATGAAGCTATTGATTTCACGCCCGAACGCACCGACGGGCAGGAGTGTTGCGTCGTCAAATGCTTCATGGCGCACCATGTCGGCATGAGTCTGCTCAGTGTCCTTAACGCGCTCAAGGACAACGTATTACAAAAGCGGTTCATGCTCGACGAGGAGATGTCGGCGGGCGAGTTTCTGCTCCACGAAAAAATCGAGCCGGGCGCGTCGGTGTTTAAGGATATCTATAAAAAGGAGATTCCGCAGCGCAGTCTTCGCGTGACCAACGGCGTGTGCGCCTCGGACACTGTTTCGCCGCTGATGCCGATGGTACGCTGTTACGCCGGTTCACAATGGGCGATGTTCGTCTCCGACTGCGGTTCGGGTCATTCTCTGTACAACGGTCTCTGCGCGACGAAAAAGAGCGGCGACCTGCTGCGCCGCCCCGACGGGGTGTTTGCGCATTTTCAGTACGGTACGACAAACGTACCTTTCACACGCTGCGCCGATCCCTATTCCAAGGCGGGCTTTACCGCCGAGTTTTCCGGAAATTTTGTCAAGCTGTCCGCGAAGCTCGGATTCATCGACTGCGCACAGACGGCGGGCGTTCTGACGCGAACAGCGGGGGAACAGCGTGTCTTTACCGTCAAAAACAATTCCAAAGCCGAGGTACAGGGGACGCTGCGCGTATACCTTGAACCGTCTTTAGCGCGCGACGAGGACGAAAAAGCGCATCCGGCGTTTTCAAAAATTTTTCTGGACGGATTTTACGACAGGGAAAACGAGCTGGCTCTGTTCTGCCGTAAAAGCCGTTCAAACGGCGACACGGTATGGCTTGCCGCCGGATTTATCGAGGGACACGCGCTTTCGGTGTTCTTTGACCGCGAATATGTGCTGCGCCGCCCCGACGGGGTGTTTTCACTCGCAGAGCGCGGACGCGGCGGTTCTTCTGTGCCTGGCGACGGTGTTGACAAATGCTGCTGCTTCGAACTGCCCGTCACGCTGATGCCGCGTCAGCAGTTCACCGCGTCGATGTTCCTGCTCGGCGCGTCAAGCATCGGCGAGGTTATTGAGGCGGCTTTAAAGCTTAGAAAATCCGGCGCGGTGCGGTTCGACGCTTTGGCGCCGTGCGCCTTTTCGCAGACGAGCCTCGACGGCATTTTAGCAAACGGCGTCCTGCCGTACCTTTTATACGGCAAGGAGGATTCGCGCGAGCACGTCGGCGCGGTCATGAAGGGCGGTTTTTCGGTTAATGACCTGTGGCGCGCCGGAATTTCGGGCGATTATCCGATTATTTGCGCCTCCGTCGGGCACGAGGACGATCTGCCGCGCTTAAAACCGTATCTGCTGCTCTGTGACAAGATGCGGAAATTTTCGGTCAAGGCGGATGTCGCCGTGCTTTACAACGAGGGCGGCGAATACGGCGCGCCGATGCTCGAAAAGCTGTTCGCGCTTCTAAAAGACTGCCATATCTCTCCCGACGACTGTGCGGGCGCCCTTGTTCATTTCATCGACTTAAAAGCGTTTCCCGAGCGCACCGAGGCGCTGCTCAAGGCGTCGGCGTGCTTTATCGCCTCGCTGTCGGGCGAGCGCCTGCGCCTGCCGCCGCGTGTGTACAAGCCGAAGCGTATTTATCCGGCGCAGTCGGTCTCGCAAACGGAAAACGGTTATGAGGGGGACGCCTACCATATCTATCAGAGCCCGCAGCTGCCGTGGTGCCACGCGCTGTCGAATTCCTCATTCGGAACGCTTCTG
>CAYYFY010000193.1:0-4628 GCA_964471035.1 uncultured Eubacteriales bacterium | reverse complement strand
CTGCTTAGAGGAACTGAAAACCGCTGACGCTCTGAAATAAACCTTAACAAGGGGGGATTGACGTTATGAAAGATAAACCGTTCAAAAAAGGTACCGCGCGCGCCGATTTTACAGAATCCTTGAAGGCAGCCGCTCCTGTAGCGCTGTTCGCAGCGCTCTATCTGCTCGTCTTTTCGTCCTTTCCGGCGCTGGGGGCGTTTTTCAAAAACAGCGGTTATACGCAGTATTTTTACAATTATACAAACGCTTATTTCTCTCCGTACACGGCGCTGCTCACCGTCGGCGTATGTACCGCCTACTCACTGTTCCGCTTTTTGTACAGCGCACCGCAGACAAACGTGATTTTAAGCAGCGGTCTGACAAGAACACAGCTCTTTTGGAACAGGTTTTTGGCCGGCGCGGTCACGCTGAGCCTGTCTGTTCTGGTGCCGCTGACGGCAACCCTCTTCGTAAACGCCGGCTTTCACAGCACAGGGCGCGATACGGTTAAAACGTATCTTTTATTCTGTGTCAGCGCTATGACGCTTACGCTTCTCGGCTTTTCCGTGGGACTGCTTTCCGCCATGCTTTCGGGGACGGTTCCTAAAGCGGCAGCCTTAGCGGCAACCATTTTGTATTTCCCCGCACTTCTGCTCGAATACGCCTATACAAACTTCGCCGCCTTTCTCAAGGGATACGACGTTTACGGCTCTTATTTTCACAACTGGGACACGGCAAGCGCCCTGATCTCCCCTCTGAGTATGCTTTCTGACCCCGGCGCCAACGACTACGCGTCCGGTCAGAGCAGCCTCTGGGAAAGCCATGCCTACTCGCAGACCGGCACCGCGATTCCCTCACCGGCGCGAGACCTTTCCTTCGGGCGGTATCTTCCGTTTATTGTCTGGATTTGCGTCGCGCTTCTGCTCGCGGGCGTTGCCGCCTTGCTGTTTTCACGCCGGAAGGCAGAACGGAACGGCCGTAAAACCGGCACAAAAACAGCGGCGGCGCTGATGACGTCCTTTGCCGTTTTGGTCCCCTATATCGGCCGTATGCTTATGCACCGCTATGACGCGGGAAACAGCGCGGGGTACGACGCGTACCGGGCGCTGTCTCTTAGCGGCAAAACCGAATTCTGGAGCGGTAATCTCCTTTTTTCCCTTGTCGTATTGTGCGTATGTCTTTGGATAGTAACCCGTAACGGCGGACGGTTCCTGCGCCGCTTAACACTTTTACCCCTCGTGCTGCTTCTCGCGGTGTTCCCCACATTATGCCTCAACGGGTTTTTCGGCGCGACGTCGTATATCCCCGACCCTAAAGACATAAAAAGCGTCAGCGTCGAAGGATTTCTTGAATTCGCGGGTCTTGAATCCGATCAGACCGGCACATTGACCGGATTTACAAGCGAAAAAGACAAAGCGCTTGTTGCCGCTCTGCAAAAGCATCTGATCGAAGCGGAGAATACCGACCGGAGTGTCCCCGTGCGCATAATCTATACGCTCAAAGACGGCGGCACGGTCAGCCGCTATTACAGCCTGTGTTCCGGCGAAAGCTTAAAGGCGTCTGCCGCCCTTTTTGACAGCGACGCCGTTGAAACGTATATTCACAACCGGTTCGGCGACAAATCCTCATGGCTGCCTGAAAAGGAAACGCAGGAAATGCTCGACAACCACATGGCTCTGACATTCGACATACGGCAGCCGCTCTGGGCGCAGTGGCTCTGTTACGGCGGAGCCGAAGTCACCCTGCGCGGTCTGTTCAGCACGAAAGAGACGGATATCACAAACGCTTTAACCGAAAAAGAGTTTGACGCGCTGCTCTCCTGTTATGCTGAAGACCTCGTTGATATGACCGTCGACGAGTACGCCACCCCCGAAAAACAACCCGTCGGCATTCTGACCTTTACGCTTCCAAAAGACGAGGAAGGGTATCAGCCGAAATGCTTCTACACTGTCGGCGCGTCGATGACCAGGACGCGCGCGTTTCTGAAAGCACACGGACTCGATACCGCTCTTTCTCTGACCGACGACATCACGCAAATTACGTTTTATAAAAATAATTGCATTTTCAGCCAACCGTTTTCGTACGAAATGTCCGAGGAATCCGTATATATCATCCGCCCCGCCACAGACCCTTCCGAAATCAAGACAGTGATGAAAACGCTCTACCCGTACTATCTGATCACCGACGGCGCCGTGACGACCGCCACCGTCGAATACAAGAACGGCGAGTCTGACTCGTTTGTCGTTAAAGCTCCTTGAGCTTTTCGCGCAGCTTAATAAAGTCCTCGAGCGCTTCGGGCTTATTGTTCGGATTTCTGAGCAGCGCCGCCGGATGATATGTGCCCATAAACAGGATACCGCTTTTTTCAATGAATTCCCCGTGCTGCCTGGTGACCAGAAAATCGGGGGAAATCAGGCGCTGCGACGCGATTCTGCCCAAACATACGATGATTTTCGGGCGGATGACGCGTACCTGCTCGCGCAGCCATTTTATACACGCGTCCTGCTCGGCGGGCTGGGGATCACGGTTTTTGGGCGGGCGGCACTTGACGATGTTGGCTATGTAGATGTTGGTTTTGCGGTCGAGATCGACGGCTTCGAGGTACTTGTCAAGCAGCTTTCCGCCGCGCCCGACAAACGGCTCGCCCTGTAAATCCTCATTTTCGCCGGGACCCTCGCCGACAAACATGACGTCGGTTTCGGGATTGCCCACGCCGAACACGACGTTTGTGCGCGTCTCCCAGAGCGGGCAGTCCCTGCATGTTTCACAGCGCGCCCTCAAATCCTCATAAGCAGTACTCATAGCACAATCAATTCCTTTTCGGCTTTGGTGAGATTTTCGTACCCGTTCTCTGTAATGACGACCATGTCCTCGATTCTGACGCCGAACCTTTGGGGCAAATAAATTCCCGGCTCAACGGTGACGACATTGCCTTTTTTCAGCACATCCTTTGAGCGGGGGGAAAGGCTCTGCAGCTCGTGAACCTCAAGTCCGACACCGTGACCGGTGCCGTGCCCGAAGCGCGCGCCGTAGCCCGCTTGCTCAATTATGTCCCTTGCCGCCTTGTCCGCCTCAATTCCCGTGACGCCTGCCTTAAGTGTTTCGAGCGCCGCGCGCTGGGCGTTTAAAACGGTGTCGTAAACGAGGCGCTGCTCCTCTGTCGGCGCGCCGAGTATGACCGTGCGCGTCATGTCGCTGTGGTAGCCGTTTATGACCGCGCCGAAATCGAGGGTAATAAAATCCCCATTTTTTAGTTTTCTGCCGGACGGTACGCCGTGCGGCAGCGAGGAATTTTCGCCGGAGACGGCGATGGTTTCAAACGACAGCGCCTCTGCGCCGCCGCGCAGCATAAAAAAATCCAACTCTAAAGCGATTTCTTTTTCGGTCAATCCTGTCCTTATAAAGCCGAGGATATGCCGGAACGCCCGCTCGGCGATTTCCTGCGCGCTTTTGATGGCGGCGATTTCCTTTTTCGTCTTGACCGCGCGCAATGCGTTAAGCTTTTTGTCGAGCGAGCCGTCGGAAAGGACCTCAATATCGCCGAAATACTCCTTAAAACGGTTGCATTCGGCTACTGTCAGCCTGTCCGATTCGAGCAGCACGCGCTTTATACCGCGTTCAATGAAGAACGCGGGGAGCTGGTCCTTCGCGAGCTTCAGCTCGGCGACGGGGCAGACGGTGTTCCTTTTTTCGGCGGCTTCAACAAACCGGCTGTCGGTCATAAAAAGCGCTTCGTCTTTCGTTATGAGCAGAAATCCTTCGCTCGACGAAAAAGCGGTCAGATACCGCCGGTTCTCAGGTGAAGAGACGAGAATCCCCGTGTCTTCCCCCAGCAGCCCTTTAAGCCTGCCGTTTATCGACATAGTAGCCGACCTCCTCGTCGAATCGTTCGAGAAGCGGTTGTTCCCTTTTGCGTATAGCCTTAAAACGGCGCCCGAAAACAACCTCGGGCCTGGCCGGATCAACGAGCAGCGGAACGGCCCCCGCCGCGTTTGCCGCCTCGACATCGGCGAAAATCTGGTCGCCGACCATACCGAGCTTTGATACGTCGATATTCAGCTTTTTGGCTGCTTTTAACACACCCTTGGGCGACGGTTTTCTTGCCAAAGAGACATAGGAGGTCTTGAGCTTGTTGGCTAAAAACACGGCGCGCAGCGCGCTGGTGTTCGACACGATGATGACCGGAATGCCGGCTTTTTTGACGGTTTCTACCCAGAGGCTCGCGCCCTTGCGGAATTTGAACGTCGCGTCAAAGACAAGCGGGGATGCATCACACCGCTGTGATGGATTCTCCTCAAGGATTGTCTTACTGCTCCTGGGGCGCGGTATGGACCACAAAATAGTACCGGTACGCGCTGTTAGGGTTCAAAACCATGGCGATCCCCGCCTTTGAATGGTTTGCGAAGAATGAGTTGAGACCCAGCAGGTGTATCCGGTGTCCGGCCGTTGCATTTCCCGCACCGTTGTCATTAATAAGGTTCTTGATGTGATTGATTCCCTTGTCGTGGCCTGCCGATATCGACTCGATGAAGTTGTTGGACAGGGTGTCTGTCCATCCCCGGGGAAGCCTGTATCCCTCCTGCTGCGCGTAATAGTTGGGGCCCGGTCCTTCTGGATTGACATGGTTGAAATAATTCCGTGTAGCCATG
>CAYYFY010000192.1:0-4653 GCA_964471035.1 uncultured Eubacteriales bacterium | reverse complement strand
ATACCGTTCGTCCACCATGACCGCCCTTTCGTGTACGGGAAGAATGTCCGCCTGCTTACCGTTATCGGTATTCTCCGTCATGCCCCAGAGCGCGAGATACAGCCGCGCGGTTTTGGCGCGCTCGCGGAACATAAATTTTTGATGCCGTACTGTCGAAGCTGACAAGCCGAGTTTTTTGGCGATGTCACCGTCGCTCATGCCGCTCTGAAAGAGCGTCAGCAGCTCCTTCTGCCGTTCGGTCAGCGACAGCACGGGAGAGACGGCGAGAAGCAGCTCATGAAACCGGTCGGGATGTTCGGTTTCTAAATGAAAGCCGACCGCCCGTTCGGCGGTGAAATATTTCTCACCGCAGGGAAAAACCTCATCCGGTTCAAAACTCCTGCCGCAATACGCGCAGGTATACATACCGTCGCCGTTTACGAAAAAACCTTTTTTCAGCTCGTCGAGAGAGCCGTTTTCAATATCAATCATAAAATCACCTATTGACTATAAATATAGTAAACAAATACTAACATAGTTTATTATATATGTCAATAATAATTTATTATTAAACAAGCAACCCCCTGTTTGAAACCGCTATATCCTTTCCATCGTCTGAAAAATCAATAAACCGCCAGTTTTCGACCGGACCGGATACGTCGATAAAAGCTTCAAGCGTATACTTGTTCTGAAAGGTCAGCTTTAGATCCCCGATTGTATTTACCGATACTGATTTTACGGTAAACCCCGCGTCATAGTCAAACGCGTAATCGCCTTTTATCTTAAAAGCCAGCGAATGTACGGCGTTACTTTGTCATACAAATAAAAGGTATGATAAAGGGGGCGGCGTGTGTTTACATTGATTGACAAAAAGCGTCTGTTTCATGCCGCTGTTGTATTGCTCGCCGCCGCCGTGGCGGTCGCCGGGTGTTTTATCTTGTTGCCCGGCGGGGAATCGGTGGCGGTCGGCGCTGACGGCGAAGGAGATTATATCCGATGGGTGGACTTCAACGTCACCTATGAGGCGCTCGACTACGCCGTCAAGCTCGATATACAGTATCACGACAGCGACACGCCGATGAGCTTTATCGAGCTTTTAGCCTATCAGGCCGCCAAAAACGGCAACAAGTTCAAGGGCTTCAAGACCGCGCAGCTCGACGCGGTCGCCGAAAAGCTGAAAGCCGGACAGACCATGGCGGAGCTGACGGCGAATATGGAGTATTACGCGTATTATTTTGAGGCGTTCACCGCCGCGCTGTCGGGGCTGGTGGGGACGTATGAAATCGAGGTGCCGGACGAAGCGTCCGAAACGGGAAAACGCTGGGAGAACAAGTACGGCATCAAGGCGTTCTCGCCGATCGCCAAGGGTTACTACTATACCCATTACGACGACTTCGGCGTCGGCCGCTCCTACGGCTTTTCGCGCCGCCACCTCGGCCACGATATGATGAGCTACGTCGGCACGCCGATCATCGCGGTCGAGAGCGGCACCGTCGAGGAACTCGGCTGGAACCAATACGGCGGCTGGCGCATCGGCGTCCGCAGTCATGACAAAAAGCGCTACTACTATTACGCCCATATGCGCAAGGGATTTCCCTACAACAAGTCGCTGAAAATCGGCTCGGAGGTCTTGGCGGGCGACGTCATCGGCTACATGGGGCGCACCGGCTACAGCCTTAAGGAGAATGTCAACGGCATGGACACCACGCATCTGCACATCGGCTTAGAACTGATTTTCGACGAGTCGCAGAAGGAGTGCAACAACGAAATATGGATTGACGTCTATCCCCTCACGCAGCTTCTGTACCGCAACAAAAGCGCGGTCGTCAGAAATCCCGAAACGAAGGAATACAGCCGCGTATACGGGTTTAAGGAGCTGGGTGTTAGGGGCTAGGTATTAGGGGCTGGGAAGTGGTGAAGTTTCGCGCTCTGTGAGCAAGACGAGGAACCTGTCCCCATGTCATACTGACAAACGTATCGAACGCAAATTGAAGTGCCTGCGGTGTGAAGGAATTTCTTCGGCCGCAGGCATAATGTAATGTATAGAAAAATGTTTAGCTATTATATTTTATGATGGATTCATAACGGGTGTTTTTACCGCCGCCGCGTTTTATAAGCAATCCCTTTTTTATAAGACCATTTAAGGTATTAACGGCTGAGGGCTGCGATATGCTGAGTTGGTTTTCTACCGCCTTACGGGTGACGGTCTTATTTTTAACAAGCATCGCGAGGACTGCCTGTTCATTTTCGGAAAGCTCACCGGCGTAAGCTTCAAAAGGGGTGTTCCTGTTCGGCAGTGTGATTTTAAACGCATTTGGCGATACTTCGATTTTAGGCTTTGCGGGAAATGTCTTATAGCTTTTTTCAATCTTAGGCATGCCCGTACCATATGCCTCAATCAGAGTCAAGCGATAGAAAATATTCGCCAATTTTTTATTGCGGAGAATGGAAGCGCCGAGCATAATATCCTCACGGGAAACGCCTTTTACCAAACCGCCGAGAGACACGACCTCGAGCCGATCATCAAAAATACTGATCAGTGTGCTCTCGCTGAACGAATAGTCGCGGTGCACCAAAGCGTTGAGCAGCGTTTCGCGGATCGCGTCGACAGGATAATCACGCGTATCCACCCTGTATAGACCTGAAAACTCCGCTCTTGTGCGGTTGTATTTGTCTATCATATCGTAAACGTCGTTCAGCTGTTTCAAAAGAGAGCCGGAAAACTCATGGCGGTCCTTGAATATAGTCTTTTCCGTACCCTCAAAGACAGCCAGTTTAACGGTGTGAACGCATTGGTCGGAAATTAAAAGCGCCAGATTGCTGTAAACGCCGTCCGAGTCAATAATTCCGAGTGTTTTCATCTGAGACTGTCCGAAAACGACATCGGCGCGCCGGAATTCCTTTTCTGCTTCTCCGAAGGTAAGTTCCTGGTTGAGCGAGCGAAGGTCCTCATATTCCTCGCCGCCGGTTTCTTTGATCATTTTCAGAATGGTCGTTTCTGTCGCAGGAACGGTTGAAGCGCCCTGCCGCACATATACCCCTTGAGGCCGGATTCCCTTACCGGCTAAATAATACGGCGCGGCAGTCCCTTTTTGAATTTTTAAAACAATAACAGAGCGTCCGTCTATTTCTTCTGCAAAGCATTCGGTAAAAAGCGTAATATCCGGTCTTACTGCGTCGCGGATCGCGTTTGTCGTTTTCAGCATAACGGCGTCAACGTTATCAACGCCGGTCACTGTGCCGTCGTCTTCGATGCCGATAAATATGCTGCCGCCGTTCGTATTGGCAAAGGCGACGACGGTCTTTTTAATGTCTTCCGTATATTCGCGTTTGTATTCAGTAGTAAGATTTTCTCTTTGCTTCATCTTGAACACCGCTTTCGATTCTTTCTTATATATTCTTATACTTTCTTATACATTCTAATCAAATCGAATCAAAAAGTCAAGCGATATTCGAAGTTTCATCTAAGACATGGGGACAGGTTCCTCGTCTTATACTCTTTCAGTATCCCTTCCGCTATCGGAAAAAAGGCGTTTTCCGTGCTGACAAACGTATCGTACGCGAAGTGCGCGCCGATCCGGAAGCCGTCGATGAACGCCGCCGTTTCGGATTCGCAGAGCAGCTTTCCGTTGTTTTCGGCAAACTCCGAAAACAGCCGCTTTGCCTCGCCGCTTAAAAGCTTCGACAGCTTTTCCTCGGTTTCCACCGCTTTTTCCGAAACTTTCGCGTAGTCCGAATCCGGTTTGTAACGGCGCGCCTCGGGAGAAATATTGCCGTAATAAAGTTCTTTGATGAATGAATACATAAATAATCTACCTCCAAAAATACTTAATACTGAGTATATAATACCCGTATATGGGTATTTGTCAAGAGGCATTTTTTTAATATAATCAAAACAGATTATAATATACTCAATATTGACATGATATACTCGAAATTGTATAATATAAACGTTAAAATTCGTAAGGTGGTTTATGTATGGGAGCCGCGACAGTAATAAAACAGCTGCTTACCGAAAGAGGAAAAAGCGTTAGGGCTCTGGGGGACTTTTTGGGTATTACCAGACAAAGCATGAGCAATAAATTGTATCGGGATAAATTCAGCTACAACGAAGTCGTGAAAATCGCGGATTTTCTGGACTGCGACGTCAAGATAATCACGAGGGACACGCACAAAGAATTCTAATTGGGCGGGACACCCGCACCCGATTTTAAGTGAAGTGTTCCTGACGGAACGTGAAGAGTGAAGTGTTCCTGACGGAACGTGAAGCCGCTTCGCTAATTTTGGGCGGGACAGACCCGTAAAGAACCGCAAGCGGTTCTCTTTGGAAGCGCTATCGCGTTTTCACCCGATTATATAATAGCAGAGAACTGCTTATCTTAGATATTAAATGTTTCAAGTATTCAACTGTTTTATGATTGTTTTCGTATTCTACCCAATTATAATGGGTGAGGGCAACGCCCTCCCGAAATTATTCATTATTCATAAGCGTTAGCGACTTCATTATTCATTAAAATCGGGCAACGCCCTCCCGAAATTATTCATTATTCATAAGCGTTAGCGACTTCATTATTCATTAAAATCGGGCAACGCCCTCCCGAAATTATTCATTATTCATAAGCGTTAGCGACTTCATTATTCATTAAAATCGGGCAACGCCCTCCCGAAATTATT
>CAYYFY010000191.1:0-4658 GCA_964471035.1 uncultured Eubacteriales bacterium | reverse complement strand
ACCTTCCAGGCACAGGCCGATGCCCCGCGCGGCAGCGCGCCCATCACGCTCAAGGGAGGTAAACACCTACGGCATCTCCACGGCTGACCTTGCCGCGGAGATCGACGGGTGCGTCTGGTTCAAGGAGTTTTACGAAGTGGCCGACTATGTGCGCGGCAATGTCGGCGAGGGCGACCTTGTTCTGACGCTCGGCTGCGGCGATGTCTATAAGGTGGCGAAGCTGATACTGGGTAAACCGTCATGAAGTACAAAGCGGTCATTTTTGATATGGACGGCACGCTGCTCGACACCCTTGAGGATTTGCGCGACAGCGTCAATTTTGCGCTCGGGCAATGCCCATACCCCTTGCGTGCGACCGACGAGATACGGCAGTTTGTCGGCAACGGCGTCGAGCGCCTGATTGCGCTCTCCGTTCCCGAGGGGGCGTCCGATGACGACAGGGCGCGCTGCCTCGCCGTTTTCAAGGAGCGCTACGCGGCGCATTCGCGCGTGAAAACGCACGCTTACGACGGCATACCGGAGCTGCTTACGGCGCTGAAAGCCAACGGCATAAAGGTCGGCGTGGTGTCCAACAAGCTCCACGCGGCTGTTGACGGACTCTGTCAGGATTTTTTTATGGACTTAGTAGACTACGCGGTCGGCGAGAGGGAGGGCGTCCCGAAAAAGCCCGCGCCGGACTGTGTATATGACTGTATGGCGCACCTCGGCGAGAATAGCGTCGAAACGCTCTTTGTCGGCGATTCGGATATAGATATTTTAACGGCAAAAAACGCCGGTCTCGATTCGGTCGGCGTTCTGTGGGGCTTTCGGGACGAGGCGCTGCTGCGCGCGGCAGGGGCGGGGTTTATCGTTAAACACCCGAAAGAAATATTGGCGATTATAGGAGGGGAACCCGTATGAACATATTGATGATCAACGGCAGTCCGCATGAAAAGGGCTGCACCTACACGGCGCTTAGCGAAATCGAGAAAACGCTGACCGAACAGGGGATTGAATCCGAAATCCTTTATGTCGGCGACGCCGCCGTGCGCGGCTGCATGGGGTGCGGGGCGTGCTCCGGCAAGGGTAAATGCCGGTATGACGACGATATTGTCAACGGGATTATTGAAAAAGCCGCCGCGGCGGACGGCTTTATCTTCGGCTCGCCTGTACACTACGCCGCTCCGGCGGGAGTGTTGACGGCGGTGCTCGACAGGTGCTTTTTCGCGGGCGGCGCGTCTTTCCGCGGAAAGCCGGGGGCGGCTGTAGTCAGCTGCCGGCGCGCCGGTTCGACCGCGGCGCTCGACCGTCTGAACAAGTATTTCACCATCAGCCATATGCCCGTTGTATCGTCGGGGTACTGGAATATGGTGCATGGCAGCCGTCCGGACGAGGTTATACAAGACCTCGAAGGCTTGCAGATCATGCGGATGCTCGGCGTGAATATGGCGTGGCTGCTCAAGTGCATTGAAGCGGGCAAAGCGGCCGGTATTGCGCGGCCGGTGCCCGAAAAGAAAATATGGACGAATTTTATCCGTTGAGGAGTTGGGATTATGATGAATGATATAAACGCGTTGTATCGCCTCTGGAAAGAAAAAGCGGTATTGGATCAGGATTTAATTTGCGAGCTTAAGGAAAAAGAGGGCGACGAAGCCGCGCTGTCCGATATGTTCTACCGCTCCCTGGAATTCGGGACGGCGGGGCTGCGCGGAATCATCGGCGCGGGGACCAACCGCATGAACGTCTATACGGTCGGGCAGGCGACGCAGGGGCTTTCCGACTACCTGAACGATACCTTTGACGCGCCTTCGGTTGCCATCGCCTATGACTCGCGCATCAAATCGGAGTATTTTGCCAAAGAAGCCGCCGGCGTGCTGGCCGCTAACGGCATACGCGTCTACTTTTTTCCGGAGCTCGTGCCCACGCCGATGCTGTCCTTTGCTGTACGCGCGCTCGGCTGCGCGTCGGGCATCATCATCACCGCCAGCCACAATCCGTCCAAATACAACGGCTTTAAGTGCTACGACAGTAACGGCTACCAGATGACCGATGAGGCGGCGCAGAAGACGTATGAGCGCATAGAGAAGGTCGATGTCTTCGAAGGCATCCGCCGTATGGATTTTGAAGACGGTCTTGCGGAGGACCTGATTGATTTCGTCGAGGACTGGCTCATCGATAATTATTACGAACAGGTGCTCGCCAAGCGCCTTGAAAAGGACGCGCCAAAAACTTCGGGGCTCAAGGTCATCTATACGCCGCTCAACGGCACGGGCAACAAGCCGGTGCGCCATATCTTAAAAAAGATAGGCATCAAGGATTTGACGGTCGTCAAGTCACAGGAAAAGCCCGACGGCAATTTCCCGACCTGCCCGTATCCGAATCCTGAGATACGGCAGTCGTTTGAGGAGGCGCTCAAACTGACCGCGCAGTATAAGGCCGATCTGCTGCTGGCGACCGATCCGGACTGCGACCGCGTCGGCATCGCCGTACGAAACGGGGACGAGTATACGCTGATGACCGGCAACGAGGTCGGCGCGATGCTGACCGAGTATGTGCTGTCGAGAATGTCCGAAAAGGGCATTTTGCCGAACAACGCGGTCGTCTTGAAGTCAATCGTCACCACGCCGCTCATCGACGTCATCGCCGCCGCCTACGGCGCGCGCCTGCAAAAGCTTTTAACCGGCTTCAAATACGTCGGCGAATATGTGACGCGGCTTGAGGAGCAGGGGGCGCTCAGTAGCTTCGCGCTCGCCATGGAAGAGAGCTACGGCTATCTGATAGGCGCCCACGCCAGAGATAAGGACGCCGTCGTCGCCTCGATGCTCATCTGCGAAATGGCGGCGTACTATAAGACAAAAGGCATGAGCCTGTACGAGTTCATGACCTCTGTATATGAAAAATACGGGTATTACATCAGCCGCCTTGACAACTACACGCTTGAGGGCGAGCAGGGAATGGAAACGATGGCGGCTGTGATGGAAACCTTACGCGCTAAGGCGCCAAAAGCTATCGCCGGCCTGTCCGTCACGCAAATCGCCGATTACAAGACCGGCAGGACACTTGACAAAATAAGCGGCAAAGAGGACGCTGCCGGACTGCCTGTGTCTAATGTACTGATCTATACGCTGGAGAGCGGCGACACGGTCATTGTCCGTCCGTCGGGGACCGAGCCGAAGCTCAAGGTGTATATCGCTTCAAAGGCGGGGAGCCGAATTGCCGCCGAGGAGAAAGCCGCCCGCATCTCCGGCGCCGTAAAGACGGTTATGGGACTGTGATTGAAAGGAAAAGAAAAGTATGCCCGATCAAAAAAAGTTTGTCCGCGTTATTGCTATCGTACTGGCGCTGCTTATGCTGGTCAGCGTCGTCGTCGTGGCGCTCAATGTCATCGCCTCCGGCGCGCTGTAAAAGCTTGCCGCCTTAATAAACGCTTTCGCATCGGCTTTGTAAGAGCTGTTGCTGGAAGCGTTTCTTTGTTTCATTTCATCAATTTAGAGTAATAAAGAGGGGATATTTCGAGAATATACTGTTATTTTTAACAAAAGTTACACAAATTTCAAAAAAGTATTTGACAAGCCGCTGATTTTGCGGTATCATTCAACCGCTATAGATATTTTTATGAGGTTATGCTTTGAAAAACGCTCTGCCTGCGCAAAATTACGCCGACTGCGACAATGAGGCGCTGACAACGCTGGCTCAGAACGGGGACAGCGCGGCGCTCGCCTTGCTGACGCAGCGGTTCATGAAGGTTAATAGGGCGCGTTACCCGGCGGGATACCTTGAGATTGAGGATCTCAATCAGGAGGGAATGCTCGGTTTTTTAGCGGCGGTCAGGACGTATTCGCCGGAAAAGGGCGCGTCGTTCGAAACATACGCTTCAAAATGTATCCATAACCGTATCCGCTCGGCTGCCGGAAGAGTCAGCCGCCAATCGGTCAAGGAGACCGATGAGCTTGACGGCGAGCCGTCGGGCGCTAAAAATCCCTTAGACGCCCTTTCCGATAACGAAACATTTGACGAGCTTTTGCGGTTCTTCAAAACGGCGCTGTCGGAAAAGGAACAAAAAGTGCTCGCGCTGTACATAGGCGGTTTTTCCTGTCCGGAGATCGCGATTCGGCTTCATATTTCTCCGAAATCCGCGGACAATGCCCTGCAGCGCGCGAAAAGAAAACTGAAAATTGCGTTAAACGGCGCGTTTAGTGCCGTCTAATATGCCCTCTTAGCTTAACTTAAGAAGAGCGTTGATTTCCAAAGGTGGCGGTGCGAGTCCGTCCGGGGGTAATATCTTTTGTCAGCGAGGTAAAAACATGTTTCAGGACAGAACACTCATCTGCAAGGAATGCGGCGAAGAATTCATTTTCACAGCCGGAGAACAAGAGTTCTACGACGCTAAGGGCTTCGTAAACGAGCCCCAACGCTGCAAGAACTGCCGCGACAACCGTAAGCAGGCGGCAAGAGGCGAACGTGAAATCTTCACGGCTACCTGTGCATCGTGCGGAGGAGAGGCAAAAGTACCCTTCAAGCCCCGTGATGACCGCCCCGTGTATTGCAGCGACTGCTTCGCAAAATCCAAAGGACAGGCATAAGTTAGGCTTTAAGCTAAGTTAAACTGATTTTGCCGCTCTGTCCCCCGCGAGGGGGACAGGGCGTCCTTTGCTTAAATGAATAATGAATAATGAAGT
>CAYYFY010000190.1:0-4690 GCA_964471035.1 uncultured Eubacteriales bacterium | reverse complement strand
GACTGAGTGGAATTCTCAGACCGACGGTAAAGTCCGGATGAAACGAACCGTGTTTTTTTGGTGCCCCCGAATATTCGGGATTTTTTATTTTTTGGGGGGCGTTCATATGACAAGAGAAGAACTGAAAAGGTCGGTTGTGTTGGCAATGATGGCCGCGCTTGCCTTTGCGGTCACGCTGATGATCCACTTCAACCTGTTCACTGACTATCTGACCTATGATCCGAAGGGCGTCGTCATCACGATCGCGGGCTTTATTTTCGGTCCTCTCAGCGCGGCGGTCATCTCCGTCGTCGTCTCCGTGGTCGAAATGGTCACCATAAGCGCCGCGGGACCTATCGGCTGTTTTATGAATATTTTATCGGCGTGCTCATTTTCCTGTACGGCGGCGTATATATATAAGAAAAAACATACTGTGGGCGGCGCGGTGCTCGGTCTTCTGTTCGGGACGCTTTTTATGACCGCGCTGATGGTGCTCTGGAACTACATCATCACCCCGCTCTATACCGGCACTCCGCGCGAGGCGATCGCGGCGATGCTGCTGCCGACGATTCTGCCGTTCAACCTGATCAAATGCACGCTCAACAGCGCGGCGATCATGCTGCTCTATAAGCCGGTCGTCACCGCGCTGCGCAAAAGTAAGCTTTTACCCGCACAGGACGGACAATCCGCTAAGGGGCACACCGCCGGCATCGTCCTTGTGTCGCTTTGCGTGCTGACGACATGCATATTTCTTGTCCTCGCTATTAAAGGAATACTATAAATCAAACACCTGAAAAGAAACCATTTTGGGGTGAGCATATGAAAGAAAGTTTTATACAAGATTTATTTGCCGAGCGCATCGGCGGGAGTAATTTCGGTAAAGATACAACGCTGTATAAATTCGAAAAAATTAAAATCGCAAAGAGGGAAACGATACTAAAATTTCCCGATAAAGAGCTTATTGACATGGGCGTGGGAGAACCGGACGCGATGGCGGATACAGGCGTTATTAACACGCTTTATGACCAAGCGCGCAAATGGGAAAACAGAGGATATTCCGACAACGGGATTCAGGAGTTTAAGGATGCCGCCGCGCGGTATATGCGTCAGGTATACGGCGTGGAATCTCTTAATCCGGATACTGAAATCATTCATGCCATCGGCTCAAAACCGGCTCTTGCCATGATACCGCAGGCGTTTATTAACCCGGGAGACGTTACTTTAATGACGGTGCCCGGATACCCGGTTATCGGTACAATGACAAGCTGGTTACAAGGTCAGGTGTATCCTCTTCCGCTTGTGGAAGAGAACACATTTTTGCCGGATCTAGACTCTGTTCCAAAGGATATTTTGAAAAAAGCGAAGCTTCTGTATATCAACTATCCCAACAACCCCACGGGTGCCTCCGCGACAAAGGAATTTTATGAGAAAATCATTGCTTTCGCAAGGTCTCATAATATTATCGTTGTTCAAGACGCAGCCTATGCCGCACTCACGTTTGACGGAGAAAAACCGCTTAGCTTTCTGTCTGTTCCGGGAGCAAAGGAAGTGGGCATAGAAATACATTCGCTTAGCAAAGCGTTCAATATGACGGGATGGAGACTGGCATTTATCGCGGGTAATGAACTGGTTATAAAAGCGTTTGCTTCAATTAAGGATAACAACGATTCAGGACAGTTTAAGGCAATACAGCACGCGGGGATATACGCCCTCGATCATTACGACATTACGGAAAAAACGTCAGAGAAATATTCCAGACGTCACGATATGCTTGTTGATACCTTGCAAAGAATTGGCTTCAATGTGACAAAACCTAAAGCATCATTTTATTTATACGCAAAAATACCAAAGGGCATAAAAGGCGAAAGGCGTTTTATAAGCGCGGAAGATTTCTGTGATTATTTGATTCGCACCGTATTGATTTCCGCTGTCCCTTGGGATGACGCGGGGAATTATGTAAGATTTTCAGTTACTTTTTTAGCGGCAAATATAGAAGAAGAAAAAGCTGTTATGGATGAGATATATAAAAGACTCCATTCATTGAATTTGGAATTTTAAGAGGGATTTTCATGAAAACGGAAACGATAAAACTGACCAACGACAACGTAACCCTGACGACATATATCCTCGACAGCTCGCGTGAGATGCTGTACTTGGCGGCAAGACCGGCGGTGCTCATTTTCCCGGGCGGCGCTTATCGGCACTGCTCCGACCGCGAGGCGGAGCCGATTGCCATGGCGTTTCTGGCTATGGGCTTTTCGGCGTTTGTACTGCGCTATTCGCTGAATACGCCGGATGTCTTTACAAAAGCGCTGTCCGACGCCGAGGAGGCGCTGGCGCTGATACACGAAAGAGCGGAGGAATACAGTATCCTACCCGACAAGATCGCCGTATGCGGCTTTTCAGCGGGCGGTCACTTAGCGGCGGGGCTTGCTACCCTCGGGCGCGTGCGCCCGAACGCTTTGATTCTCGGCTATCCCTGTATCAGCGTTGATGTCTGCGAAAGCAAGGTGCTGGCAGCGCCCGTCCCTTCGCTTGATGACAAGGTGACCGCGGACAATCCGCCGACGTTTTTGTTCTCGACCTGTGCCGATATGAGCGTGCCGATTCACAGCTCGACGTCGTTTATAAGCGCCCTTGAGAAAAACGGCGTCCCGTTCGAGGCGCACATATTCTCCGAAGGCGCTCACGGGCTGGCGCTGGCTAACCCCGTCACAAATCAGCGCGGCTCGGCAGGGGATAACCCGGACGTCGCCAAATGGATTACGCTCTGTCAGAGCTGGCTGTACCGCCTTTTTCTAAGTTAATGGTATCATTTTTATATTTTTATTAAAACTATTGACAAAGCAAATCAAAATATATAGAATTTCTTTATTGCTTGAATAGACAATAATTTTCAGGAGTTGAGTGTATGATTTTTGAGAAGATCAGAGAAATCATCTGTGAGCAGCTTGAGCTCGAAGCGGAAAAGGTGACGATGGATTCGAATATTCTTGAGGACCTCGGCGCGGACAGTCTGGACATCGTCGATCTCATCATGTCCATTGAAGATGAGTTTGACACCGAGGTTCCCGATGAGGAGCTGGAAGGAATTAAAACGGTCGGCGACGTCGTCCGTTTCATAGAGGAGCATTAAAAGCATGGCTCAGGAGAAGCTCGTTGAGGCGATCACCTCCATGGAGGTGGATTTCGCCCAGTGGTATACGGACATCGTCAAAAAAGCCGATCTGATCGACTATTCCAGCGTCAAGGGGTGTATGGTGATACGCCCTTACGGGTACGCCGTCTGGGAGAATATCCAGAAGGACCTCGACAGGCGCTTTAAGGAGACCGGTCACGAAAACGTCTATATGCCGCTGTTCATTTCCGAGTCGCTCCTACAAAAAGAAAAAGATCATGTCAAGGGCTTTGCTCCGGAGGTAGCGTGGGTGACCCACGGCGGAGGGGAAAAGCTCGCCGAGCGCCTCTGCGTGCGCCCGACGTCGGAAACGCTGTTCTGCGAGCACTACGCCAACATCGTGCAGTCCCACCGCGACCTGCCCAAGCTCTATAACCAGTGGTGCAGCGTCGTGCGCTGGGAAAAGACGACGCGTCCGTTTTTACGTTCCCGCGAGTTTTTATGGCAGGAGGGACATACGGTCCACGCGACCGCCGAGGAAGCCATAGAGGAGACCGAGCGCATGCTCGGCGTCTACGCCGACTTTTGCCGCGAATCGCTCTCCATGCCCGTAGTAAAGGGACGCAAGACCGACAGCGATAAATTCGCCGGAGCCGAGGCTACTTACGCCATTGAGGCGCTCATGCACGACGGCAAGGCGCTGCAGGCCGGTACCTCGCATTATTTCGGGGACGGCTTTGCCAAAGCCTTTGAAATCACATATACCGATAAGGACAATACGCTGCAATTTGCCCATCAGACCTCGTGGGGCGTCAGTACGCGCCTCATCGGCGGCATGATCATGTCGCACGGCGACAACAACGGGCTTGTCGTCCCGCCGCCAGTCGCGCCGATACAGGTCGTCATTTTGCCCATAGCCCAGCACAAGGAAGGTGTGCTCGACAAGGCGAACGCACTGAAAAGCCGCCTGTCGTCCCGCTTCCGCGTGAAGCTTGACGATTCGGACAATTCCGCCGGCTGGAAATTCGCCGAGTACGAGATGAAGGGCGTACCCCTGCGTCTTGAAATCGGTCCTAAAGACATTGAAAAGGACCAGTGCGTACTCGTACGCCGCGACACGCGCGAAAAGAGCTTTGTCGCTCTTGATGACCTCGAAACGGCTATTGACGCGCTGCTCAAAGACATTTCCGCCTCCCTGTATAACAGGGCTCTTGAAAACCAAAACCGCCGCACTTATGTCTGCCGGACGACGGACGAGATCACAGCGACCCTTGCCGAAAAGGGCGACGGCTTTGTCAAAGCCATGTGGTGCGGCTCAGAGGAATGCGAGGACAAGGTCAAGGAATTGACAGGCGTCGGCTCAAGGTGCATACCCTTTGAACAGGAGCCGGTCGGGGATAAATGTGTATGCTGCGGCAAACCGGCAAAGACGCTGCTTTACTGGGGAAAGGCGTATTGAAAAAAGGCGCGCACGACTTTTTTTAACTATATTCGCTGAAAGCGAATATAATATCACTTTTGCCGAAAGGCAAAAATATCACTATATTCGCCGATGGCGAATATAATATCACTGAAGCTATAAGCTTCAATATC
>CAYYFY010000189.1:0-4738 GCA_964471035.1 uncultured Eubacteriales bacterium | reverse complement strand
TTCGCCCGTACAACTGGAAGAGCGCCGATGAGACCGCGCTCTATTATTCAACGGTCGCAGAAGAGGCGGACATTATCCTCGGTTCGCGCGAGGAATTTGACCTGACAGAGAAGTTTATTGGGCTTTCAGGCACCGACGAGGATTCGGCGCGGTACTGGCACGCCAAAGGGGTAAAGATCGTCATTGTCAAGCACGGCAAGGACGGTTCAACCGCCTATTTATGCGACGGCAAACGCTATTCGGTTAAGCCGTTTCCGGTCAAGCTCTTGAAATCCTTCGGCGGCGGCGACGGCTACGCGTCGGCGTTTTTGTACGGTCTGTTCGAGGGCTGGGATATTTTAGACGCTTTGGAGTTCGGCAGCGCTTCGGCGGCGATGCTCGTCGCCAGTCACGCCTGCTCGCAGGATATGCCGACGTCAGAGGCGGTACGGCAGTTTATCGCCGAGAAAAAGGCTGAATACGGGGAGATGGTCGTTCGCGGTGAATAAGAACACACTGAAAAAGCCGCATATATCCAAGCTGTTTAAAAAGCTTATCGCGGCATTTTTGATTTTGTGCCTGCTTGGCGCAGGCTATGTGTTTGGCGTCGATAAGGGGATACAGGCGTACTCGGACGAATATATCCTTTCTCCCGAGGATGCCGCTGAGCTTAAGGATGTCGATTGCGTCCTCGTGCTCGGCGCGGGTATCTGGGGCGACGCTTTGAGCCCGATGCTCGAGGACAGGGTGCTCACCGCCATTTCCCTCTATGAGGGCGGCGTGTCCGACAAACTCCTCATGAGCGGCGACCACGGCAGGGACGAGTATGACGAGGTCAACGCCATGAAAGCCTACGCCAAAGACAAGGGCGTGCCCGCCGACAGCATCTTTATGGACCACGCGGGTTTTTCGACATATGAGTCGATGTATCGCGCCCGGGATGTGTTTGTTGCGAAAAAGATCGTGATCGTGTCGCAGGAGTACCACCTGTACCGCGCCGTCTACGACGCCCGCCGGCTGGGACTTGAAGCGTACGGCGTCAGCGCCGACCTGCGTGACTATGGCTCCTACACCGACTCGTATAACAATTCACGCGAATTATTAGCGCGTAATAAGGACTTTTTAATGTGTATATTCAAGCCGGAGCCGACATATTTAGGGGACGCCGTCCCGATTTCCGGCAGCGGCGCGCAGACCGACGATAAAATCGGGTAAGAGGTGTTTTATGCTCAATAAACCTGTCTTTAATGACAACAACGAACAATGGCTCTGCGAGATAGACGGTAAAAATAATGAGATGCTGATGACTGTCTTTGTCAAGCGTCTTTTTGTGGGGGAGAGTTATACCTTGTGCGACACGCAAAACGAGACCGCGTTTTTGCTGCTGTCGGGCGAAGTGGATTTTCAATGGGACGGCGAGAGCAGAACAGCCTCCCGCGAGAGCCCGTTTGAGAAAAAACCGTACTGTCTGCACGTTCCGAAAGAGACCGTTGTTGCAATAACGGCGCATAGGGACAGCGAGTTCATCGTCCAGCAGACCGACAACGACATCGTGTTTACGCCGGTTTTCTATACGCCGGAGGACTGCCTGTATCAGGAGTTCGGCAAGGGGCAGTGGGACGGCGCCGGACACAGGGTAGTCTCCACAATGTTTGATCTGACGAACGCTCCCTACTCGAATATGGTCATGGGCGAGGTCTACAACCTCCCCGGCAAGTGGTCGAGCTATCCGCCGCACCACCACCCGCAGCCGGAGATTTACTATTACAAATTCGACCGTCCCGAGGGCTTCGGCGCGTGCTTTATCGGCGACGACGTCTATAAGAGCATCGACGGCAGTTTTGCCGCCATTACCGGCGGAAACGCCCACCAGCAAGCCGCCGCCCCCGGATTTACGATGTACTACTGCTGGATGATCCGGCATCTCGACAACGACCCATGGGATAAAACGAGAATTTATGTGGATGGCTATGAATGGTTAGGGTGACGGGATTCAAAACCGTATTGGGTTCAAACCCCGTCACCCTATCCAAATGAAAACGGAGGTAAAACTATGCCTATGATGACAGTTGGTCAAGCCTTGGTGCGTTTCCTTGATAATCAGTATATTTCTTTCGACGGCAAGGAGGAAAAGTTCGTCGAGGGGATATTCACCGTGTTCGGGCACGGGATCGTCTGCGGGCTCGGTCAGGCGCTCGACGAGAACCGCGGCTCTCTGAAGGTCTTTCAGGGAAAGAACGAACAGGGGATGGCGCACGCGGCTGTCGCCTTCGCCAAGCAGAACAACCGGCGCAAAATCATCGCCTGCTCGTCGTCGATAGGACCCGGCTCCGCCAACATGATAACCGCCGCGGCGACGGCGACGGTCAACAATATCCCGCTGCTGCTCATTCCGGCGGACACGTTTTCTTGCCGCCAGCCCGATCCTGTCCTGCAGCAGTTCGAGCAGCCGTATTCGCTGAGCGTGACGACCAACGACGCCTTTAAGCCCGTCTGCCGCTACTGGGACAGAATCAGCCGTCCCGAGCAACTGATGAGCGCGCTGATAAACGCCATGCGCGCGCTGACCGACACGGCGAACGCCGGAGCGGTCTGTTTGTCGCTGCCGCAGGATGTCGGCGGCGAGAGCTATGAGTATCCGGAGAGCTTTTTCTCTAAGCGCGTCCACGCAATCACCCGTATTGTACCGGTGGGCGAGGAGCTTGCGGCGGCGGTCAAGGTTATTGCCGCGGCGAAGAAACCGTATGTGATCTGCGGCGGCGGCGTGCGGTACTCGGAGGCGGGAGACGCTCTTGAAACCTTCTGTCAGGAGCTAAGGATTCCCTACGGCGAGACGCAGAGCGGCAAATCCGCCACGCGTTCCTCATGCCAGTATAATCTCGGCGGTGTCGGCGTGACCGGCAACAGCGCCGGGAACGCGCTCGCCAAGGAGGCGGATGTCGTCATCGCCGTCGGCTCGCGCCTGTCGGATTTTACGACCGCCTCAAAATCCCTGTTTAAGGACGACGCGCGGTTTATCACCGTCAATACCGACCGTTTTGACGCGTATAAGTTCGACGCCTTAAGGGTCGTCGCCGACGCGAAGCTTGCTCTGACGTTTATCGGCGACGCGCTGAAAATGACGAAGCATACTTATGAGTGGGATACCGCCGTAGAGGCAGCCAAGGCGGACTGGGACAACGAAATGGAGCGCCTTGCCGCGTACCGCTATGACAAGAGTTTTACGCCGCTCGTCGCGGCAAGGTATAAAAAGACCATTCCGGAATTCGTCAAAGCGACTGGCGGCATCATCACGCAGACCGCCGCGATCGCCTTAATCCGTCAGCTTACAGACAAAGACGCCATCGCCGTCGGCGCGTCGGGCTCGCTGCCCGGCTGCCTCCAGCGGATGTGGACGACCGACTGCAAGGACTCCTACAATATGGAGTACGGCTACTCCTGCATGGGTTACGAGATCGCCGGCGCGCTCGGCTCAAAGCTCGCCGCGCCCGATCGTGAGGTCTATGCCCTCGTCGGCGACGGCAGCTTCTTAATGCTCCACAGCGAGCTTGTCACCTCGGTTCAGGAGAATAAAAAAATCAACGTGCTGCTCTTTGACAACGCGGGCTTCGGCTGCATCAACAATTTACAGATGGGCAGCGGTATCGGCAACCTCGCCACGGAGTTCAGAAAAAGGGATGAGGACGGAAACCTGCTCGGCGAGCTGATGGTCATCGACTACGCCAAATGCGCCTCCGGCTACGGGGTCAAGACGTATACCGCCCGCACGCTTTCCGAGCTTGAAGAGGCGTTGATTGACAGCAAGGACCAGAAGGTCTCGACGCTCATAGACATCAAGGTGCTTCCAAAAACAATGACCGACGGCTACGGCGCGTGGTGGCACGTCGGAATCGCCTCGACATCGAACAGCAGCGCCGTCAAGGCGGCGTATAAAGCGAAAAAAGAAAATCTGTATAAAGCGAGGAAATACTGATGCTGGATAAAAATAAGGTGAAGCTCGGTATAGCGCCGATCGGCTGGACAAACGACGATATGCCCGATCTCGGGGCGGAAAATACGTTTGAGCAGTGTGTGTCCGAAATGGCACTGGCGGGGTTTACCGGCTGCGAAATCGGGAATAAATATCCCAAAGACCCGAAGGCGTTGAAAAAAGCGCTCGATCTGCGCGGGATGCAGATCTGCAACGCGTGGTTTTCGACGTTTCTGACGACCAAACCGTATGAGGAAACCGAAGCGGCGTTCATTGAGCACATCGCCTTTTTGAAAGCTATGGGCGCAAAGGTCGTCGGCGTCTCCGAGCAGGGACATTCGATTCAGGGGACAACCCTTTCGATCTTCGACGACAAGTATGTCATGAACGACGCCGAGTGGGAGCTGCTCTGTACGGGGCTGAACAAGCTCGGCAAGGTCGCCGGAGACATCGGTATCACGCTGACCTTCCACCACCATATGGGGACGGTGGTCCAGACCGCCGCGGAAATCGACCGTATGATGGTGAATACCGATCCAAAGCTTTTCAATCTGTTGTTCGATTCCGGCCATCTGGCGTACTGCGGCGAGGACTATATGTATATCTTAAAAAAGCATATCGGACGCATTAAGCACGTCCATCTCAAGGATATACGCCCGACGGTCATCGAAAAGGTCAAGGCGGAGAAAAAGAGCTTTCTCGAGGGCGTGCGCATGGGGACTTTCCCCGTGCCCGGCGACGGCGCGCTTGATTTTACGCCGATTTTCGACGTGCTTGCCGAGAGCGGCT
>CAYYFY010000188.1:0-4766 GCA_964471035.1 uncultured Eubacteriales bacterium | reverse complement strand
CCTACAAGGAGTTTAAGAAATGGGACATCGGCGACATCGTCGAGGTCAAGGGCTTTGTGTTTCTGACAAAGCGCGGGGAGATTTCCGTTCACGCCAAAGCCATCCAGCTGCTCTCTAAATCGCTGCTGCCGCTGCCTGAGAAGTATCACGGCATCACCAACACCGATATGCGTTACCGCCAGCGGTATGTTGACCTCATCATGACACCCGAGGTAAAGGAAACTTTTTTCAGGCGTTCGCAGATCATCAAGGAAATGCGTAATTTTCTTGACGGGCGTCAGTTTGTCGAGGTGGAGACGCCCATCTTAACCCAAAACGCCGGCGGCGCCGCGGCGCGCCCGTTTTTGACGCACCACAACACACTTGACGAGGATTTAAAGCTGCGCATATCCCTTGAGCTGTACCTGAAGCGTCTGATTATCGGCGGGATGGAGCGCGTCTACGAAATCGGGCGCGTGTTCCGTAACGAGGGGATCGACGTCCGCCACAACCCCGAATTCACGCTGATGGAGCTGTATCAGGCGTATACCGACTACAACGGGATGATGGAGCTTGTCGAAAGCATGATTCGTACCATCGCCGAAAACGTACTCGGCACTTCGACCGTAACCTTTGATGGCGTGGAGCTGGATTTCGGCAAACCCTTTGAAAAAATCACGATGACCGACGCGGTCAAACAATACGCGGGCGTCGATTTTGACGCCATCACCTTTGAAGAGGCAAAGGCTTTAGCCAAGGAAAAGGGGATAGAGGTCGAAAAGCGCCATATGAAGGGCGACATTTTAAGTATGTTCTTCGAGGAGTTCTGCGAAAAGCACCTCGTTCAGCCGACCTTCGTGCTCGACCATCCGATCGAAACCTCCCCGCTGACAAAGAAAAAGTCCGACCGCCCCGACCTGACCGAGCGTTTCGAGCTGTTTATCATGCAGCGCGAGATTGCCAACGCCTATTCGGAGCTCAACGATCCGATAGACCAGCGTGAACGCTTTGAGGCGCAGGAGGAGCTGCTCCGCCAGGGTGACGAAGAGGCCAACCACACCGACGAGGACTTCCTCACGGCGATGGAATACGGTATGCCCCCGACCGGCGGCATTGGCGTCGGCGTCGACCGGCTCGTCATGCTGCTCACCGGCAGCACCTCAATCCGCGATGTTTTATTATTTCCGACTCTTAAATCGATCAACTGAAAAATGTATAATCACCGTCTGTACGCAAACAATACAGACGGTGATTTTTTATGATTTTTTTGAAAGCTTTTTTCGTCGGCGGGCTGATCTGCGTTGTCGGTCAGCTGCTTATCGACTATACGAAGCTGACGCCCGGGCGGATTCTCGTCTCGTTTGTCATTTTCGGCGTCATCTTAGGCGCGGTCGGGCTGTACCAGCCGCTTCTTGACTGGGCGGGCTGCGGCGCCTCGGTGCCGCTGACGGGCTTCGGCGCGCTGCTTGCCAAGGGGACAAAGGAAGCCATCGAAAAGGACGGCTTGCTCGGGGTTTTGACCGGACCGCTCTCCTCGGGCGCGGCGGGCATCATGGCCGCCGTCGTCTCGGCGCTGCTCGTCTCATTCGTCGCCAAATCAAAAGCGAAGTAGATTGGTACCCCGTTGTGCCTAAAAGTATAAGCGCAGATTCTCAAATAATATGCGGCAGTCCTGCGCGTATATCCCGAATCGGCAGGCTTTATAGCCGTACATCCGCGCGCTCATGGCGACCGCGTCATCGACGTATACCTCAATGACCGATCCTTCGCATACTATCAGCACACGGTGGCGTTCGGGCGTCATCGGGCAGTACCGCTCGGATTCCACGAGAAACTGCCTGTCGCCGAAGCCTATGTAGTGGTTGAAGCAAAGCCTGTTGAACCGCGGCTCGAACTTGACAAAATAACCGGTATCCCGTTCGGGATTGTCAATAAACGAAAACCCGAAATCACCGGTTTGACCGAAAACCTCTATATCCGCTTCGATTTTGAAATTCGCGGCTCCCGTCTCTCCGAAATTGACGGCGGCATATCCGTCCTCGCTCTTAAGTAAACAGCTTTCCTCCGTTATTTTTACAGAACCGGCGGACGATAATACGGGAAAGCGCTGTTCGTTTTTATACTGCGCGCGGACACTGTCCGGACAGCGTACATAAAGCGTCCCATCGTCATTCTGTACGAGCTGATGAACGACGACCGTGCCGCCCCACTGCCAGCTCTCGCCATCTTTATCGTTGTTGCGGATCGGATTCCATCCGAATAAAAAGCGGTTGCCCTTGTCGTCCGCGGCGGTCTTGGCGGCATACAGGCAGCGGTTGTCGAATGTGTCATTCAGGGGCGTCGTCCACGACCCTGAGGGAGAACGGCTGTAACGGTACCGCGTACAGCTTTTATCGGAAAACTCGCTGAACAGCAGATACCAATAATCGCCCATCTGAAACAGATCGGGGCACTCGTGCATATAAAAACAGTCCGGCGCGTATAAAGGTGCGTCAGTTAGTTTCCAACTCCGCAAATCATCGCTCGTGTAAAGCAGCGTCACTCCGCGCCGACGCGGCGACCCGCCCGTACTTCTGCGCGCGGCGACGAGCATCCAGAACTGACCGGCTTCCCCGTTAAAAAAGACAAACGGATCGCGGAAATCCTCCGGCTCGAACCCTTCAGGCGCGGCGATACGAAACGACGGGTCCTTTTCCCAGCGCACCAGATCATCGCTGACGGCCAGACACAGCTCCTCCATGTTTTTGCCCTGTTCGGCAAAATGATGGTTGTGCCCCGTATAGAAAATGTAGAACCTGCCGTCATGCTCTAAAACCGAACCGGTGAAAACGAACAGATCCTGCTCGTCCGCCGCCCCGCGCGGCAATACCTCGCCGTATTCACGGTACTGCACAAAATCCTTCGTGGTCACAAGACACCACGGCACACCCTCGCCATTGCGCTCGCGGTCGCGGTAGTCCCTCAGATAAAACAGCTTGAACTCGCCGTCATGAAAGAACGGAATCACGTCCGCCGCAACTCCGTCGTCCGGCCGATAATACATATTCTCAACCCCTTTCATCTAATTACCAGTATATACATTTTCAAAGTAAAGTCAATAAAACAAAAAGAGTTAAACAAAAAGAGTGCCTGCCGATGGTGGCGCACTCCACCACCCGCGAAGCCGGCAACCTTGCTCGGACGGTGCAGTTGACTGCGAACGGTTATGACCTCGTAAAGATGACCGAACACTATCCGACCTGTGAAAAGTGCGCTCGGTTACAAGGCCGTGTGTACAGCATATCGGGCAACGACAAACGCCTTCCTTCTCTCGCTACGGCTTTCCCCGGATTAAAATATATGAACGTCCACCCGAACTGCCGCCACTCCGTCCACCCGTGGGTAGAATCGCTGCATACCGACGACGAGGTGCGGTCCGAGATTACCAAGAGCAACAAGCCGTTCGACGACGCCCGCTCCGAGGATGAAAAGGAACTGTACACCCAACAGCAGCTTGACGCTAAGCAAATGCGGCAGGATCGGTACCAGTACGAGAGGTACAAGGCTCGGCTCGGCGACGACGCGCCGAAAGGCTTTCACGCGTTCCGGAAGATAAAAAACGAAAATAAAGAGCATTGGCAAGCATTAAATGATCAATATAACTTGAAATCTTTAGCGGCTTATGGTAAAATAAAGAAAAAAATTCGTTCGTCTTCAACAGCAACCGAAACGCAACTGGCTTTTATTTCAAATTATGGACCGCGATACATCCCAAAAGGAGCAGAGATATTAAGTGTAAATATTATCGCAGCACCGGAATTGTCGGTACCTTTTCATAAAGCGCAAGATCGAGCAAACGCATACGGTGGTAAGGTTAATAACTGGGTTAAAAAAGCGGGAAAAGTAGAATCAGACTTATTTGTTTTTGATGTACACTGGGAAGAGAACATTGATGTCGGACGCATAAACTGGAAGATTAAGAGAATAACTGAAAAGAGGTGAGCAGAATGATGCAACTACGATATGTGGGTCAATCGTTTGGAGATTTAACTGACGGAAAAGTATATGAATGCCTCGGAGAAGAAATGGGTATGTATCGAATAGTTGATGATAGTGGGGAGGATTATCTATATTCGCCTATTCGACCTGCTCAACTCGATAACCCATATGTCGGAGGTCGGTGGGAAGAAGTTGAGCAATAAACCGCTTGCTTTTAGGTAAGCGGTATTTTTATGCTCTTTTGGAGGCAAAATGAAAAAGCAAAGACTTTGCCCGTATCGCTCTCATATCGAGCAAGTAAACCAAAACGTTTATGAATACGATACCGACGGTCGCAATTCTGTACATACGCACAAACTCATTGAACAGCAAGGCTCTATGACCTGTACTGGCCGTCAGTGTGCAGTGTTTCGGCGCGGCTGGTGCCGGTACAATAGCCGTTAAACCCAATAATTATAACGCTCTCAACAAGGGCGTTATTTTTATATCAAAAATTACCGCCACCGCGGCGGACTATAAAAAGCGGACCGCAGTACCGGGACTGGCCGGACAAAAAAGGATTGCGGAGAAATGGCAAAAGGCTGAAAGACAAATCTTTCAGCCCGAAATTTTGTCCTTTCGTATCATAGGTGAAGATACGAATCGGCTTAAGCCGACCGGACTAAATTTCCGCCTCGCAGAGAAAGGATGATTATAACTATGGCACTCGATTGGTTGAAGACGATCCTCGGCGACGCTTACAGCGATGACATCGACAAAAAGGTCTCAGGCGAAATCGGCAGGGCGTTTGTCGCCCGTTCTGATTTCAA
>CAYYFY010000187.1:2310-4791 GCA_964471035.1 uncultured Eubacteriales bacterium | reverse complement strand
GCAAAGCGATTTTATGCTGAAATCCATTTCACTGCCCCGCTGTTTTTTAACGGCGAGGTAGTTTTAACGTAATATTTTTGTCAGTATTTACTAATATTTTCAAGAACGAGTTGACTTTTTGATTTTCTATGCTATACTTTTATTTGTCAATTAGTTAAAAAGTATACAAGGGGATATTTTTATGAAAATATTAAAACAGGTTTTAGCTTCAATATTGATTGCCGCATTTTTCTGCACAAGCGTATTATCGTTTACGGTTTTTGCCAGTACGGGTACAAGAACAGACCCGTTTTATGGGTATACTAAAAAAAGCGTATATCTGTACAGCTATTATGGCGATGCAAAAAAGAAAATAGAAATAACTTTAGTGGATTTTATCAAAGGAACTGAAGCCAATACTATTGTAGCTGAAGAAAATATGTATAACGATACACCGAGATCTGACGAAGAATGGTTGCTTATGAAGTTCCATTTTAAGTATGTTTCAGGACCAGATGAAGAGTTGTATGCTTGCGACATACTTTTTACAGAAAATTCATTTTTTAAAACCAGCGGTACAGCTGTATCCCCAATTTCTACCGCGACGTTCTCAAATGAAAGATCCGGATTAGGCTCGTTTGATGTGAGTTTTTATCCCGGTGGTCAATCCGATGTCTGGTATGGCATTCTTGTTAAAAAAACAGTCGGATATCCCCTGTATAGAATTGCTACAGGTTATAATAAAAATACTTACTCAATGATATACACATGGTTTTCAACAAATCCGACTCCTCCCGCTCCGACTCCACCTTCGGCTCCCGGGTCAATCAAGGCAGCTTCCGCTTCATATAATAGCATAAAAATAAGTTGGACGGCTGTGTCGGGCGCGACGGGCTACGCCGTCTATCGCTCAACATCAAAGACCGGAACGTATTCACGCCTCGGTTCAACAACCTCGGTGAGCTACACGGACAAAACCGCCGCGACGGGAAAAACTTATTACTATAAAGCCAAGGCATATAAAACCGTAAGCGGCTCCAATATCTACAGCGGGTATTCGGCGATTGTCTACGCCAAGGCTGTCCCCGCCGTCCCCGCGTCCTTCACCGCCGCCAAAGCGAGCAGCACGAGCGTAAAAACAAGTTGGAAAGCTGTTTCCGGCGCTTCGGGGTATGAGGTATGGATGGCGACATCGAGCGGCGGCACCTATTCAAAGATAGCTACAACGACAAAAACAACCTACACCAAAACCAAATTGACGAAAAACAAGACGTATTATTTCAAAGCGCGGGCGTATAAGACGGTCAACGGGACAAAGGTTTACGGCGCGTTTACTTCTGTAAAAAGCGCGAAGCCCTCGTAACCCACGTCTGGAATCTGACATCTGACATCTGACATCTGAAATGGGTGGAATTTTCACGAACCGATTGTTCCAAAAAACGTTTTCGATCCTCTTGGCCCTGATTTTTACCGTAACGGCGGTGCCGCTCGTCGGACTGACGACAAGCGGCGCGGCAGTTCGCGTCAGTAAAATCAAGCTGAATGCTGCGAGCGTGAGCATCACGATTGGCGGCACAAAACAGCTGACCGCGACGGTCACGCCGTCGAACGCGACGAACAAGGCTGTTGCGTGGACGTCGAGCAATACGGGCGTGGCGACGGTGTCCTCAAAAGGGCTAGTGACGGCGAAGGCGGCCGGCAAGGCGACGGTCACCTGCAAAGCCAAGGACGGCAGCGGCAAGAGCGCGACTTGCGCGGTAACGGTCAAACCCAAAACGCCGACGGGCGTCAAAGCGGCGTCGGCGTCCAAAAGCAGCATTAAAATCAGTTGGACTGCCGTGTCCGGCGCTACGGGGTATGAGGTCTATATGGCGACATCAAGCGGCGGCACCTATTCAAAGATAGTTACAACGACAAAAACAGCGTATACCAAAACAGGCCTTACGAAGAATAAGACGTATTATTTCAAGGTCAGAGCATATAAAACCGTCGGCAACTCGAAGGTCTACAGCGCGTTTTCGGCGGTAAAGTCAGCAAAACCCTCCGCCTCGGGCGATACCATAACGGGGCAATCAAGTTACGTCTTCCGGCGTAATGAGGATGCGACCATTATGATTGAAGGCACTCCGAAAACGAAGTATTCCATACAGGTCGTATACCCTTCCGGCGCCGTCAGCACCGCAGAAGGGCTCGGAAGTAAAACAGCCGATTCGAGCGGAAAGGTTTCCTGGACCTGGCGCATAGGCGGCAGGACAAACCCGGGAAAAGGTACGGCGACCATAACGGGCGGTAATACCTCGTTTAACGTTGCGTTTGAAATCGTCGTCGATTGAAATTAATAATCATTTAACGTTCTGCGGAGCATACTTCAAATCGGGTGACAAAAACGCGTTAGCGGTTTTATAAAGAACTGACTCGTCATAAACGGCGGGCAGATTTTTAATGAATAATGAATAATGAAGTCGCTGACGCTTATGAATAATGAATAATTCAGGGCGGGGA
>CAYYFY010000187.1:0-2210 GCA_964471035.1 uncultured Eubacteriales bacterium | reverse complement strand
GACATTATTCATAAGCAGAGAACCGTGTAAACGGTTCTTTAGCGACTTCATTATTTTTTAGTAAGAACTGACTCGTCATAAACGGCGGGCAGATTTTTAATGAATAATGAAGTCGCTGACGCTTATGAATAATGAATAATTCAGGGCGGGGACACCCCGCACCCCGAACATATAATAGCAGAGGATAGATTACAGTTCTTAATGTTAAGGTTATATATATTCAACGGTTTTGTAAATGTTTTCGTATTTCACCCAATTACAACGGGTGAGGGCAACGCCCTCCCGAAACTTGCGAAGCAAACTTCACGTTCCGCAGGAATACTTCATTTGCGTTAGCATACTTCACGTTCCGCAGGAACACTTCACTTAAAATCGGGTGAGGGCAACGCCCTCCCGACATTATTCATAAGCAGAGAACCGTGTAAACGGTTCTTTAGCGACTTCATTATTCATAAGCAGAGAACCGTGTAAACGGTTCTTTAGCGACTTCATTATTCATTTAAAAAACCGCCTCTCGGCGGTTTTTTTATATTACGTAATAATCTTCTCCCCGTCGAACACGATGACCCCGTAGCCGCTTCCGGCTTTATTGTCCGCCTCAAGCCATTCGCAGTACGCTTTTCGCAGGCTCGTGTCGCGCGGCCATTCAGAAAGCGGCTTATCCGCCCAGTGGCCGAACACGCGCCAGGCGTTGCCGAAGTCGTCGCTCTCGCTCTCGCGGACAATCTCGAAATCGTCCATGAAGCGCAGGATGTGCGAGGTTGGCGGCAGGAACGCGCGGTGCTTCGGATAGAGCAGCCACGAGCCGCAGCACAGGACGATATGCTTACCGTCAAAATCGTTTTTATAGAACTCAAAGGCGCGGCGGTAGGACTCATAGCGCACATCGTCGGTAAGCGGGATACCCGACGACGGGATGTGGAAGTTGATGATAAGGGATTTGTCCTCAAGATAATGTCCGCTTTTGGTCGTATAGCCGCCCTCATGTTCAAAAACGGATTTTTCAAACTGAAAACGCCCCAGCGCGAAGCGCCTGACCTTGAAAAAGCCGTTGTACCAGCCTAAGACGAAATTGCCGCAGACGCCCTCGCACTCCATACACTCAAGCAGCTTGCAGCGCAGGTCGTCCATCGAATCCCAGTAAATCTCATCACTGACGCCCGCCGCGCGAAAGCGCCTTAAGAGCTCCTCGGAGCAGTTGAGCAGGAACACGGTATTCAGCGTAAATATGTTTTCGCCGAACTCTTCGGCAACCACCTTCAACGCGTTGGCGGCGTCGTCTATGGCGCCGGGCTCGGTGAACATATACTTATAGACAATCTGATCGAATTTTTCCGCGAAGGCGGAATTTTCGTCAAGGCGGCGCTCAACCTCGGAAAAGACCCTGACGGCCTCCTCGGGAAAGCGCTCTCTCTGCATCAGGGTTTCTATATGCGCGGTCAGATGGGGCATACGGACACGTCCTTTCATTAATAACCCCGTTATTTTATCATATTTCGCCCGATTTCTCAACAGTTTTATTACGAATTTATGCGCCGTCTATGATTGACATTACCGCGTTGATTGAGTATACTTATTTAGGTATTAGCCAACCGCAGGTTCCTTTAAATCTAACGTCTAATGTCTAATATCAAATATCTATTGGGGTGATGTCAATGAATATCACGGTCTGGAACGAGAAGTCGCCCGAGGAGCAAAGGGGCGCTGAGAAACGGGTGTATCCCAATGGAATGCAGGAGACCTTGGGCAGCATTTTCCCAAAGGGAGAGTTTACGGTGACAGAGTCGTGGCAGAGTCTGCCCGACGACGGGCTGTCGGAGGAGCTGCTGTCGAAAACAGACGTGCTTATTTACTGGGCGCACTCAAAGCACGACGCGCTGAAGGATGAGACCGCCGCGCGCATCTGTGAGTTTGTCGGCCGCGGCATGGGCGTGATATTCTTACATTCCGCCCATTTCAGCAAGCCCTTCAAAAAGGTCATGGGGACTACAGGCTCCTTGAGCTGGCGCGAGGACGGCCGCCACGAGCGGCTTTACACAGTAAGCCCCGCTCACCCGATCGCAAACGGTCTCCCGCCGAGCTTCACGCTCAAAAAAGAAGAAATGTACTGCGAATATTTCGACATCCCAAAACCCGACGACATCGTCTTTATCGGCTGGTTTCCGGGCGGAGAGATTTTCAGGAGCGGCTTTACCTATCATATCCTCGAG
>CAYYFY010000186.1:0-4791 GCA_964471035.1 uncultured Eubacteriales bacterium | reverse complement strand
CTTAAGCACTATGCGCTATTTCCCCGAGGAATATGAGGCGCACATTCTTCAGAAGTACTGTCCCGCGGGTGTGTGCACGGCGCTGAAGAGATACGAAATACAGCCCGATAAATGCACCGGCTGCACCGCCTGTTCAAGAAAATGTCCCGTAAGCGCCATCTCCGGCAAGGTCAAGGAACCGCACGTCATCGATCCGAAAAAATGCATCAGATGCGGTCAATGCTACAATGTCTGCCGCTTCGGCGCGGTCGGCATACGGTAATGGAGGGAATCAACAATGGCTAAAATAAACTTAACCATCAACGGGAGACCGTGTGTCGCCGAGCAGGGGAGCACCATCCTTCAGGCGGCGCAGCAAAACGGGATATTCATCCCGACCCTTTGCTATTCCCAAGCAATCAACCACGCCGTAGGCTCATGCCGGATTTGCGTTGTAGAGGTTGAAGGCACGCGCAATTTGCAGGCGTCCTGTATGGTGAAAGCGACGGAGGGTATGGTCGTCCGTACGCATACGGACGCTGTGCGCGAGGCAAGAAAGGTGCTTTACGAGCTGATTATTTCCGATCACGACATGAACTGTCTGTTTTGCAACCGCAACCAGAATTGCGAGCTGCAGAGTCTTGGCAAGCTATTGGGGGTCGAATCATCGCGCTTTGAGGGCGCGCGTTCCTCGCGCAACACGGATAACAGCGTTTCAATAATCCGCGACGCGGGCAAGTGCATACTCTGCCGCCGCTGTATAACCGCCTGTAACGAGATTCAGGAGGTCGGCGCGTTGTCCACGCAGAACCGCGGCTTCAAATCCGTCGTCGCTCCGGCGTTTCAGCTGCCCCTCGATAACGTCAAGTGTTCCTATTGCGGTCAGTGTACGGTGGTTTGCCCCGTCGGCGCGCTCAAGGAAGCCGACGGTATTCAGAAGGTTTGGAAGGCGCTTAACGATCCGAAAAAGAGAGTCGTCGTTCAAGTGGCTCCCGCCGTCCGCGTCGCCATTGCCGAGGAATTCGGCAATCCGGCGGGTACCCGTGCCACGGGAAAAATGGTATCATCGCTGCGCGAGCTCGGTTTTGACGATGTGTTCGACACCAACTGGGCGGCGGATTTGACCATCATGGAGGAGGGGACGGAGTTTCTCGCCAGAGCGAAAAGCGCCTTGACCGGCGGCGACGCCGTTCTTCCGATGATTACGAGCTGCAGCCCCGGCTGGGTCCGTTATACCGAGGAGCATTTTCCGAAGGAGCTAGACCATCTGTCAACCTGCAAGTCGCCGCATACGATGTTCGGCGCGGTCGCCAAGTCCTATTACGCCCAAAAGATCGACGTCGATCCCAAGGATATGTATGTCGTTTCCGTCATGCCCTGCACGGCGAAAAAGTTTGAAATTACCCGTGAGGAGATGAAAAACGACGGCGTTCCCAACGTAGACGCGGTCATCACGACGCGCGAGCTTGCCGATATGATCCGCTCGTCGTGCATTGATTTCAACAATCTCCCCGATTCCGATTTTGACGCGCCCCTCGGCATTTCGTCCGGCGCCAGCGTGATTTTCGGCGTTACGGGCGGCGTTATGGAAGCGGCGCTGCGTACCGTTTACGAGGTCGTCACCGGTCGCGAGCTGCCCTTTGAAAACCTTCATGTGAAACCGATTGTCGGTCTTGCGAAAATCAAGGAAGCGGCAATAAAGTTTGAGAATGTGCTGCCCGCCTACAGCTTCTTAGAGGGCTTCGAGGCAAAAATAGCCGTCACCAACGGTCTTTCCGGCGCCAAAAAGCTGATGAAGCAGATCGAGGCTGGGGAGTCGCCGTATCACTTTATCGAGGTCATGGGCTGTCCGGGCGGCTGTATCACCGGCGGCGGCCAGCCGCGAAGCAAGGATGTCAATGTCCGTACCAAGCGTATGAATGCCATCTATACCGAGGACGAGAGCAACACGCTTCGTAAATCGCACGAGAATCCGTCGATTCAGGAGATTTATAAGGAATTCCTCGGAGAGCCGAACGGGCATCTGGCGCATGAGCTGCTTCATACAACGTATACCGATAGAAGCAAGCTAATATAATTTCGAAATCGCTTGCGATTTCCCTTTAAATCTAACATCTAACATCTAAAATCTAAAATCTTTTTACCGGAAGGTAAAGAAAAATGGAGCCGTATTTTAAAGCATGATGGCTCCTTTTTCTTTACCTTCCGGTACTTACCATTGCTTTAAAAGTTACAAATTGTTACTCTTTATACACGGGAGGTAGAGAAACATGATGAAACATATACAAAAAATATTGTCCCTGCTTCTTGCGGCGGTATTGTGCCTATCCTTTTTATCATTCGGCGTCGTAAGAGCATCGGCTAAAACGACGGTTACGAGCGCGAGCGCCGCCAAGGGCAGTAACTACACCTCAAACGCCGCGCTGGCGGCAAAGCTCGACAAGGTGTTCAAAGGGGCGTGCGGGTTGTACTGGAACAGCGCCTGTACTTCGGCGGCGACCCTGCCTTTGGGAAGCAAATACGCGAACAGGAACAACCGCTTTTATGTGAAGAGCGCGACGAGCGGCAGCGTCATCTACGGCTGGCAGTGCTACATCTACGCCAACGGCGTGTATAACTATCTGTACAGGGAATGGGTCGGGCACGATGTGGGCTTCGCCCACTCGGTCACGGTTATTGGCGGCGGCGCGTCGAAGCTCAGCTACGCGAATTTCAAGAACGCGGGCGTCAAGACCGGCGCGTATATGCGCACGACCCCCAACGCCTCGGGAAAATATTCGAGCGGCGGCGGCCATTCGATGATCGTACTGTCGTACAACGCAAGCAAGATCACCGTCCTTGAAGGCAACGCCGATGGGAACGGGCTGGTGCGCATCACGTCCTTTACCTGGAGCGAGTTTAACCAGAGCCAGCTTTACGGCAAGGGGAGAACCCTGTGCCATGTCGTCCAGCCGACGAACGCGTACTATAACGCGCTGTACTAAACCATTAAGAAAACCGCGGCAGATATTTCACCGCGGTTTTCTTGCCTTTTCTACATAAATCGAGTATAATGCAAATGAAGAGGTGTTAGGCTTGAAAGAAAAGCTATACCGCGCCGCGGCGCTGTGCGTCGCGCTGCTTATATGTCTGCCGACGGCGTCTGTCGGCGTGTCCGCTAAGAGCTTTATCACCGATCCGGCTATAACCAACGGGGGTAATTATACCTCCGACGCCGTATTGGTACAAAAGCTGAACAGCATTTTTGCGGGGAACATCGGGATTTACACGGATGAAGCGTGTACACAGGCGGTACAGGCGCCCTTAGGGAGCGCCCTCATGACAGGCGACAACAAGTATTATGTAAAAAGCAACACGACGGGAAACGTGACGTTCGGTTGGCAATGTTACATATACGCCAACGGTGTGTACAACACACTGTTCAACGAATGGGTTAAAAGCGGCGCGCCCTTCGCCCACTCCCTGATTCTGCTCGGCGGCGGGCTGACCGCGGTATCCTTCGCGTTGTTTCAGGAGGCGGGTGTACGCACGGGAGCGTATATCCGCACCACGACCGATCAAACCGGTAAGTTTTTAGGCGGCAGCGGTCATTCGTTGATTGTGCTGTCCTACGACGCGCTGACGCTTACTTGTCTTGAAGGAAACGCCGACGGCAATGGTCTTGCCCGCATCACGGCCTTTACCTGGGATGAGTTCAACGCGGGACAGCTTCAAGGAAAGGGAAGGACCCTCTGCCATATCGTCCAGCCGACCGCTGAATACTACAATTCACTCTACCCGAACGCAAGCGCGTTTTCCGATTCGTTTGCGGTAACCTTCAATCCCGACGGCGGTATCATAGCAGCGTTAAAAATCAAGAAAACAATAACCGCCTCCGGTATGAACCAGATGCGCGACACAGATAATCTGATTATTTATACGGACGCTTATGGTACGACGACCGGCACCAATCAATACGGTTCGGAGGTTGTCGTCGATTCCGAGGGACGGGTGACCGCCGCGCCTGTTTACGGCGTCTGTAATAACGCCATCCCTAAGGGCGGCTTTGTGCTGTCGGGGCATGACGCGGGCTGGCAGCTGCTTACCGGCATAAAGACTGGCGACTACATCGCCCGTGAACCGGCCTCGCTGGCGCTGACGGTCTACGCCGACAAGGAAAGCTATTTAGTCGGTACGAAGAGAGTAAAAATCGGGAAAACCTATGGCGCTCTGCCGACACCGATGAAGGAAGGATATTTTTTTACGGGCTGGGCAGATACCGCGGGCAAGCCCGTAACGCCGGCTACGCTCTTTAAAGGGGATGCCGCGGTCACGCTCAAGGCAAACTGGGCGCCGGTGACAGATAAGCTGACCTATCGGATAACCGTTCCCGGAAAATCTGACGCGCAAAACGGACTGCTGTACAACATTCCGGCGGGTACGACCGTAAAAACGCTGACGGCGGCGGTCTGCCTGACCGCTACTTCCGTATGCGCGGTTTACAATGAACAGGGCGAAGAATTGCCGTCTGACGCGCTTTTAGCGACCGGCTATACGCTGTGCCTGACCGACAACGGCGAAGTAAAAGATACGGCGGCGCTGTCGGTGCGCGGGGACGTCGATAAAAACGGAAAAATCGATACCGACGACGCGCGCATAACCCTCAGAGCCGCCGCGGGGCTCTGCGTGCTCGAAGGAAAGGAAGTCCTTGCCGCGGCGGACGTGCTGGGAGACGGAACGACCGGCATAAACGACGCGAGGAAGATTCTACGCGTCGCCGCAAAGCTGGAGAATTACTAAAAACTGCCAAAAGTTATATTATTTGAATAAAAA
>CAYYFY010000185.1:0-4810 GCA_964471035.1 uncultured Eubacteriales bacterium | reverse complement strand
GCTTATGGGCGACGCCATCATAAAACAGCATATTTTCGCTGGCGGCGGAGGTGTCGCCGAAGCCGTAGCCGATATTGAAGCCGAACGGCTTGCCGCTGACAACCCCGTTGCCCGAGCCCCAGTACCAGGTGTTGTCGTATGTCCAGACGCCGCGCCCCCAGTCGAGCGTACCGAAATCCGTTTCGGGATTGAACGTATATTCCCTGCCGTCAAAGCGGATAGACCCCGACGCCCGCATACAGTTTATTTTCTGATTATAATAGAACGCCGTCTTTTTTTCCTTCCACGGCGTGGCGACGACCATCGTATCCATCGGCGGCTGACTGAGCGTAATATCGCAGGAAAACGGCTTGCCCTCAAAGAAATTCCCGAAATCGCAGAGTATATGCCGCTGCTCCCCAGACACCTGAAATTCCATGTTGAGTCGTTTGTCATGATAGACGGTGTGACCGCCGCCCGAATCGGACGGCAGACGGAATTTCCCGAGCGGCAGCGCGTTCAATACCGTTTCTGTATGCTCCCACGGCTTTGAAAAATCAAAGAGCGTCACCGATTGCAGACCAATGTAACCGTCGTCGGAAATAGTGAACGCCGCGCCGAATTCCCCCGTGGCCGACAGGACGATATAATAATCCCATTCCTTGATACGCAGCTTCGACGCTTTGATGTCAGCGCGGTCGTATTGCTGTATCAGCGATTTCGACCAACCCGGCTCCGAGAGCGTGCCGTCCTCTTTTAAGAGTCTTTGCGGCTTTGTGACTTCGTGATTGCGCATCAGTTTTCCTCCTTTTTACGGATACCCAGCTCCGCGTCCGGAGACACCGGCATTCTGCCGTGATTAAAAAACTTGCGGTTGTCGAGCGCCCAGAGCCTTCCGGTGAATCCGCCCGACTCGACGCCGGCAACCGCCTCGGACATCTCGTACATCTGCGCGTCGATAAGGTCAAGCTGCGCGAGCAGCTCCGCTTCGATGAACGCCGGCTTGACGGCGGCGCCGTACTCCGGAAGCCCGTGATGCGAAATCAGCATATGCTCGAGGAGCGTCGCGGTCCTCGAGCTGATGCCGAGCGCCGCACATTTCCTGTCAACAAGCATCGCGCCCATGACCAGATGGCCGACAAGCTCGCCGCGTTCTGTATATCCGTCCGCTAACCCCGTCGCGTTGACGCGGAACTCCGACAGCTTTTCGATGTCGTGAATAATCGCTCCGGAAAGGAGCAGGTCCCTGTCTATGTACGGATAGATATCCGCCGCCGCCTCGGCAAGCCGCACAACCGACAACGTATGCCAGAGCAGTCCGCTGTGCACGGCGTGATGGAGTCTGTAGGCGGCGGGAAAGTATAAAAGCCGCTCCTTTTCATCCTCCAGAATCGAGGAAATCAGCGTTTTGAGCTCGCCGTCCTTAAAGTCGGAAACGAGCCTCATAAGCTCCGCGAACATATCGTCTCCGTCGTACGGAGAGGACTTGACATAGTCCTTAATATCCGCGCCGTCGCTCTCGACGACAGGACGAATCCGCTGTATGATAAACTGCTCGGCGTTTGAGTACATCTGTATGGCGCCGCGTACCTTGACAAAGCTGTTGACCTCCGGCAGCGCCTGCGTGCCGTCCTTAAAATCCCAGAGCTTCGCCGAAATCTCACCGGACTTGTCCGACAGCACGATATCCAGAAAAACCGTACCGTTCTTAGCGTTCTTTTTCTCACAGGAGCGTACGATAGCGTACCCCTCCAGCGTCCCCTGCCTGTCACACGGCGTAAAATTCATAACCAATCACCCTAACTGATAAGATGGCAGTATTTTACCACAGCCCCGTGAAAAAAGCAAAGGGATTTTTGCCGGTCTGCGCGTAGGACACGATGTCCTTGTCTGTTCCGTGCAGAATACTCTCAGTGTTTTCTCCGGCGATGATGACGCAGCAGAGCAGTCCCGTTGTTAAAAGCGCCGAAACGCTCGATAAAATAAACACCTTTAATATCCGTTCCGTTTTACCCATTTTTATTCCCTTTCAATTTACGAATTCGCGTTTTTAATTTCGTCGTCCAGCGTTTTCGCCAGCGCGTTCCCCATGAGCCGCCCCGCGTAGACCGCCTCGTCGAGCGTGTTGCTGTCGGTGCCGAATTCAAGCAGCGTTCCATAACGCGTCATATTCATATTGTATTTGCGCGTACAGAAAAATATCGGCCGCATGAAGCCCGGGTATAATTCCTGCGCCGTTTTCTGCAGCTTGCAGGAGAATGTCAGATTGTCCTTCCAGTTTGGAAAATCCGTCACGTCACCGCTTTCGCATCCGGCGATAATCATCACCTGCGCCGCCTTTTTGCCCTCGATGACGGCGGTGGGCTTCGAATGCTCCGTATCGCTGTAATGGATGGCGTCGCGGTGGACGTCTATTGACAGGAGAATGGACGGGTACTTGTCAAGCCATTTCTGTACCGTAACCGCCGAACGGTCATAGGAGCCCGAATACATCGTGTCGTGAATCGTCGTGTCGTGGATGACCGTAAAGCCCGCTGCGGTCAACGCCTTTGTCAGCTCGTCGCCGACGCGGACTATATTTTTTGACGCGTTCTTTGTGCGTGAATTGAAATCCTTTGAAAACCATCCGGTATCGAGCAGCTCATACCCTTCTGTCGTATGGGTATGGAAAATGAGAACACACGGCTTACTCTTGTTAAAATCTTTAAGCTTCAGCGTTTCGGAGAGCTCTGCGCCGATATCGACGCTCTTGCCGTCAACACAGTCGTTGACCTTGACGGCGCCCGACACTGTATCGGCCTTGCGCGTTCCGAGATCCTCCTCGACGATTGTACCGCTCTTCTTGAGCGATTTGTATAAATCGGTGCTTTCCTCCATGATTTTACTGATGTCCTCGCTGACATAGGCAACCGATTCATGCTCTGCACCGTCCTGCTTATCGGTGCCTGTACCTGAAGCAATCAGATCAAGCACCGACGTTTTGTCCGACTTGTCCGTATTTTCTTTATCGCTGTTCATTTCGCTTAAGACAGCCCTGGCGTATTTTTCCGGCTCTGCCGCGCCGACGACGGCAAGCGCCGCGGGTGACAGAAGATTGCCCAGTCTGTCCTTGTCGGCGAGCGCCGTCGTCAGCAGCAGCGCGCAGAGAACGATACAGACAACAGGTTTCAATAAATAAACAACGCCATTCAGCAAGCTTTTCACGGTATTCCCCCTAAGGTGGCAAGACCCCTGTTTTACAATATTACAGTCTATGAAAAGCCGTTTTGCGTTATGCTCGTTTATAGTATTACATTAAGCCTAAAAGCTCCTCGGCGGAGAGCGATGGCTGCAGAGCGCTGTTGAGCGACAAGGCAATCAGCCGCGCCGCTCTGTCGATGACAACATCGATCTCGCGTGGTGTGACCACCATGCTCTCATAGCCGGATTCCGGCGACTCTCCGCCGTCTTCGTTCTCGTCACCTTTACCCATGACGTCTTTTGCCAGCGTGTAGGCATCGACGACCGTCGGCACCCCGACGGCAATGACCGGCACACCGAGCGTTTCCTTGTCGATACGCGCGCGCTTGTTCCCTACGCCCGAACCGGGGCTGATGCCGGTGTCGCACAGCTGCACCGTACAGCCGAGACGCGACAGTCTGCGCGACGCGAGCGCGTCGACGGTTATGACGGCGGCGGGCTTCACGGCGTACACAAAAGCCGCGAGCAGCTCCGCGGTTTCGATGCCCGTCTGACCGAGCACGCCCGCCGCGACGCTCGAAACAGGGCGCAGCTTACCCTCTAAACCGATCTGCTCCTGCATCTGCTCGCCGATATGGCGCGTGGCGAAAATCTGCGTCGCCGCGCGCGGCCCCAAAGCGTCCGGCGTGACGTCGCGGTTGCCAATGCCCGCCACCAACACCGCCCCCTCCTTCGGGAGCAGCTGCGCGACCGCGTTCTTAACCGCCGTCATGCGCTCATCGGTCAGCTCCGGGTCGTCGGAAAACGGCGTCATTTCCACCGTTATATACTTGCCGACCGGCTTTCCGAGCTGTTGTGCCCCCTCCTCGGAGAGCACCTCGATAACCGTTGTTTTTGTCTTTTCGCCCTTCTCCTCGCTGCTCTTAACGCCGCTCAGTTCCCCCGCGCCCTTCATCTCGCGCATTTCGACCGCTAAATCTGTTCGGATATTCAAAAAAATCCTTCCTTTCATGGAAATTTCATCTTCATAAAAAAAGTATACCCAAAATTTAAAAAAAACTTGCAAAACCAGAAAATGTGTGATATTATTCATTAGCTTAACGATACCATTTTTAAATAAGGAGTTGTAACGATGCCCAATATCAAGTCGGCAAAGAAAAGAGTTCTCATCAACGAGGCCAAGGCGAAACGCAACCGCAGCGCCAATTCGGCTCTCAAAACCGCTATAAAAAAGGCTAACGCCGCCATCGACGGAGGCGCTGAGGATAAGCAGGCGCAGGTCACTTTAGCCGTTAAAAAAATCGACCAGGCCGCGGCAAAAGGTCTTATCCATAAGAATAACGCCGCGCACAAGAAATCGGCGCTTGTCACAAAGCTGAACAAGGTCTGAAATTTCTAAAAATGAGCCGCGGTTTAACCGCGGTTTTCTTAAGACGGTCATACTTGACAAGAGCGCGCCCCTTATGCTAAAATGATGCGCGTTCGAGTTTCGCGGGTGTAGTTCAACGGCAGAATCCCAGCCTTCCAAGCTGGTTGTGTGGGTTCGATTCCCATCGCCCGCTCCAAATTTTCCCTGCGGCGCTAATTTTGCGCCAGTAGCTCAGGCGGATAGAGCAACTGCCTTCTAAGCAGTAGGTCAGGGGTTCGAGTC
>CAYYFY010000184.1:0-4815 GCA_964471035.1 uncultured Eubacteriales bacterium | reverse complement strand
TATTTGTCGGCGTCGCCGTGGATGAAGAGCGTCGGGGTTTTCGACTTTTTCAGCTGCTTGACGCTCGAAGCTTCCTTTATACTGAAGCCCGCAAAGTGTTTTGTGGAGGGCGACATGGCGCCGAGAATCGGGAACGACGGCAGCGGGATTTTAGAACTGTGTCTGAGCACGTCCGAAAACTGGTCTTTGACGCTGGTGTAGCCGCAATCCTCGATGGCGCATCTGACGTTGAACGGCAGGTTTTCGCCGGTCGTCATCATGACCGTCGCTCCGCCCATGGAAACGCCGTGCAGGATGATTTTGCAGCGCGGATTCTTATCGAGCAGCCAGAAAATCCAATCGATGATGTCGAGTCGGTCCGGCCAGCCCATACCGATGAACCGGTGTTCGCTGTCGGCGTGACCGCGCATATCGGGCAGCAGGATATGGTATCCCATTTTATGAAATTCATAGGCGTAGGTAGCCATACCGGCCGGTTCGCACGTGTAGCCGTGAATACAGATGACAAAAACATCGGTTTCCTGTCCGGCAGAAAGCAGCTTTGCGTGCAGGGTCTGACCGGCGTGGTTTTGCGTCGATATGCTTTCGGGATTCTGTGCTATGTACCATGCCTCCTTTTCGCGGCGGAGGATGGTGAAAGCGTCGGTGCTCGGTTTTTGCGCGTTGGCTTCATTCTTCGCGCGGGCTTTTTCAAAGGTGTTTCGTCCGAGGATCATCTTCGTCGCGGCGGCTCCCGTCGCAAGCATGATGGCGCTGCCAGCTCCCGCGGCGGCGGCTGTGTTTCTCAGGAATCTGCTCTTTGACATACCGTTCACCCTTTCTGGTTTTCAGTATATCATTTATGCAGGAAAAAAGCAAAGATAATTCGGAAAATACTGTTGTTTTAGAGAGGAATATCTGTTATAATCATTGTGGGAAAGAGGGTTTTAGCATGGATAAGGATTTTGTTTTCAGAAGCTCCGTTTTTGGGGGCTATAATAAGAACGATGTCATGGGGTATCTCTCTGAGCTGAACGCCGAGAAAGCCGCCCTTGAGCAGCAGTATACCGTCGTTAGCCGTGATGCCGTCGCGTTTTCAAAAAGAGTCGGCGAGCTTGAGGAGCAGACGGCGACGCTGTCCGCGGTGACCGCGCAGCTTGAGAGTGAGCGCCAAAGGGCTATAGAGCTTCAGCGCGAAAGCGCGGCGCAACTGACGGAAAACGAGTTGCTCAAGGCAAGAATCGGTCTGCTCGAATCGGAAAAAACGCGGCTTGCCGCCGACTGCGACAAGCTGAGCGCCGTGGAGGCGCAGCTCGGCGCCGCTATGCTCGATGCGCGTGTCTATTCCGAGAAAATGATGACCGACGCGGGCGCAAAGGCGGCTACTGTCAACAAGGAGACGGGCGACGCCATCAACAGGGCGGCGCAAAGGGTCGGCGCGTTGTCGGGCAGCCTTACGGAGCTGTCCGGTCTTTTCAACGAGGCGCTCGCCGATTTGGAAGAACGGGTTAAGCTTTTAGTCGGCGACATGGAAAAGTGCGCCGGCGAGCTGCTCGGCGCGAAATCCCGCGCCGCGGGTACCGCCGCTGAAGGGAAGGCGCCCGCGAAAGAGGACGGCGCGTCCCGAACGGGCTCGCGGGGCGGACAGGGGAAAAGATCGGTCTCGGGGGCTAAAACGCCCGTAAGCGAGGACGGCGCGTCCGAAACAGACGAAAACGCCGTATATCTGTTTGGCTCCGTATGAGTGAGCGGCGTATTCTGACTGAAAATATCCGCGAAGCGGCGCGGTCGCTGAAAACAGGCGACCGTGTTTTGTTGAGCGGCATCGTCTATACCGCGCGCGACGCCGCGCATAAGAAGCTGACCGCGGCTTTGAAAGAGGGACAAGCTCTCCCGTTTCCCCTAAAGGACGCCGTTGTCTATTATACGGGTCCGACTCCGGCGAAAAACGGCTTAGCCGTCGGCAGCGCCGGTCCGACGACGTCGGGGCGCATGGATGTTTTTGCGCCGCTGCTGCTCGACAACGGTCTTTGCGCGATGATCGGCAAGGGCGAGCGCAATCGGGAGGTAATCGCGTCCATCATAAAAAACGGCGGCGTGTATTTTTGCGCCGTCGGCGGGGCGGGCGCGTTGTACAGCCGCTGTATCACCGCCTGCGAGACGGTGGCGTATCCGGAGCTCGGCTGCGAGTCGGTGAAGCGACTTACGGTTTTTGAGCTGCCCCTGATTACCGCTGTGGACTGCCGCGGCGGGAATATTTTTGATTTACAGAGGGATTTATGAACATTTCATTTCCAGAGTTTCTATCGCTGTTTCTTTCTACGCCGTCGCTGGCGATTACCGTTCTCTTAACGCTGGGCGTCATCCTTGTCAACGGCTGGACTGACGCGCCCAACGCCATCGCCACCTGCGTTTCGACGCGTTCAATTCGTCCAAGGTCCGCGATTGTCATGGCGGCTGTATGCAATTTCTTAGGGGTTTTCGTCATGTCGAAGGTAAGCGATCATGTGGCGCAGACCATTTATAATATTGCCGATTTTGGCGGGGATTCCCGCGACGCGCTCATCGCGCTGTGCGCCGCGATGGTCGCCATCGTCATTTGGGCGACCGCCGCGTGGAAATTCGGTATCCCGACCAGCGAGAGCCACGCGCTGGTTGCCGGAGTGTCGGGCGCCGCTATCGCGCTCCAGGGAGGGTTTTCGGGCATCAACGGCGACGAGTGGATCAAAGTCGGTTACGGGTTGCTCCTCTCGACGTTTTTAGGTTTTTTCTCCGGATTTCTGGTTGTCCGCCTTGTCGAGCTCATATTCCGCCGCGCCAACCGGCGTAAGACGATGCGTTTTTTTAAGGACGCGCAGGTGTTCGGCGGGGCGGCGATGGCGTTTATGCACGGCGCGCAGGATGGTCAGAAGTTTATCGGCGTTTTTCTGCTCGGTCTTTCTCTCTCTAAGGGGCAGGCGGGTGTGACAAGCTTCAAAATTCCGCTGTGGCTTATGCTGATTTGCTCGGTAGTCATGGCGACAGGCACCTCGATAGGCGGTCTCAAAATCATCAAAGCCGTCGGTATGGACATGGTTAAGCTCGAAAAATATCAGGGTTTTTCCGCGGATATAGCCGGTTCATTCGGCTTGCTGCTCTCGTCGCTGCGCGGCTTCCCCGTCAGCACCACTCACATGAAGACTACCGCGATGATGGGTGTCGCCGCGTCAAGGCGCATCAAGGCGGTCAACTGGGGCGTCGCCAACGAGATGGTGCTCACCTGGATTCTCACGTTCCCCGGCTGCGGATTTATCGGTTATCTCGTCTCCAAGCTGTTTATGCATATATTCTGAAATTACGGAAGGAATTTAAGGTATGAAGAAGAATAACAATTATTTTGAGATGATGGAAAACGCCTCGGAGTTCTGCGTCAAGATTGCCGAGGAACTCGTTTTGGCGTTTGCAAATTTTGATCCCTGCGCGGTCAAGGAAGCCCTCGACAAGCTGCACGCCCTTGAGCACGGCGGCGACAATATCAAGCACGAACTGATGGAAAAGCTCGCCAAGGAATTCTTACCGCCGATCGAACGCGAGGACTTGATTGATCTGGCGTCGGAGCTGGATAATGTCACCGACTGCATCGAGGACGTGTTCCGTAAAATCTATATGATGAACGTCACCGTTTTAAGGAGCGATCTCGACGCGCATACCGCGCTTATCGTCACGATGACCAAGAAGCTGCGCGACCTCATGCGGGAGTTCAAGGACTATAAGAAATCGGTAAATATCAAGACTATGATTATTGAGATCAACCGGCTTGAGAGCGAGGGCGACAAGATTTACGAGGACAGCACGCGACGCCTTTACACCGGCGAGACTACACCGCTGGATACGATGATCTGGACGGATATTTACAGACGCATCGAGCATTGCTACGACGCGTGCGAACACGCTGCCGACGTTGTTGAGAGCGTCGTGATGAAGAACAGCTGAGTATGAGTCAATTTACGGATTTACGCAGAAAACTGATCGAGCGGGATTTCTCCCGCATGAATGACAGGCAAGGGGACGCGGTGTTTTCGGTAAACGGACCGCTTCTTGTGCTTGCGGGCGCGGGTACGGGCAAGACGACCGTCTTGGTCAACCGTATCGCCAATTTAATCAAATACGGCGGCGCGTACGCGTCGGAGTATACCTGCCGCGCGCCGACGGATAAAGACATCGCCGAGCTTAAAGAGTATATCGCCAAAGGCGGCGACGCCTCCTTTGATTTAGAGCCGCTCCTAAAGGTCGATACGCCGATGCCGTGGCAGATACTCGCCATCACCTTTACGAACAAGGCGGCGGGCGAGCTGAAGGCGCGTCTGCTGACAATGCTCGGCGAAAACGGGACACAGGTGTGGGCAAGCACGTTCCACGCCGCCTGCGTGCGTTTCTTAAGGCGGGACGGCGAGCGTCTCGGCTTTTCAAAGCATTTTACCATCTATGACGCCGACGACTCTAAAAGGGTGATGCGCGAGTGCCAGCGGATTTTGGGAATCGACGACAAGCGCGTTCCGCTCAAATTTGTTCTGTCCGAAATCAGCCGCGCCAAGGATTCGCTCTGTACGCCCGAGGAATATGCCGCGTCGGTCGGCGCCGATCAGATCAAGGCGGCGGCAGCCGAGGCGTATAAAAAGTATCAGGAAATGTTAAAAGGCGCGGACGCTATGGATTTTGACGACATCATCGTTAACGCCGTGCGTCTGTTTCAGGAGAACCCAGACGTCCTCTCCTATTATCAAAACCGTTTTCGTTATATCATGGTTGACGAGTATCAGGACATAGGGAAGGAGCAATACGAGCTCATCTCGGCTC
>CAYYFY010000183.1:0-4823 GCA_964471035.1 uncultured Eubacteriales bacterium | reverse complement strand
GGCTTTGTCCCGCCCGAAACAAGCGAAGCTTACTTCACGTTCCGAAGGAACACTTAACGTTTCACGTTCCGCAGGAACACTTCACTCCACAATAAAAACCGCCTCGCCGTGAAAATTTTCTTCGGCGAGGCAGTTTTTATTGCAGCTTACGAGGGTTTCGCGGATTTTATCGCCGTAAACGCGCCGTAGACTTTTTTATCGTTTACTGTCTTATACGCCCGCACCTTGAAGTAATATGTCTTGTTTTTCGTCAATTTGGTTTTAGTATAGGTTGTTTTCGTTGTTGTGGTAAGTTTTGAATACGTGCCGCCGCTTGACGTCGCCATCCATACCTCGTAGCCTGTCGCGCCCGTGACGGCTTTCCAAGAAGTTTTTACGCTCGTACCGCTCGCCTTGGCGGCGGTGAAGGAAGCCGGAACGGCGGGGACCGCCTTCGCCGACACAATCGCGGAATATCCGCTGTAATACTTCGTTTCGCCGACTGTCTTGTACGCCCTGACCTTATAGTAATAGGTCGTACCCGTGGCGCGGGACGTGTCCGTGAAGCTTGTCGCGGTCGTAGATTTCAGATAGCTGTATGTCCCCGTTTTTGAGGCGGCGCGGTAGACCGCATACCCCGTCGCGCCGGATACGGCTGTCCATGTAATTTTTACGCTGTTATACGAAGCGGAGACAGCCTTAACGCCCGTCGGCGTTTTGGGCAGTACGGTCACGGCGCAGGGTGCATAGGCACCGTGTCCGTCCGCCGCTTTGCAGGTGACCGTCGCCTTGCCGACCGCTTTCGCGGTGACAAGCCCTGTTGACGACACCGTGGCAACGCTTGTATTGCTTGAAGTCCATGTGACCGTTTTATTCGTGGCGTTCGACGGCGTCACCATCGCGCTCAGCTGCTTTGTGTCGCCGAGCGTAACGCTCGCGCTTGCGCTGTTCAGCGTTATGTCGCTGACAAAAATCGGAGAGACCGTTACGTTGAAGCTTGTCGTTTTGCCGTTATAGGTGACAGTGATTGTTTGTGTCCCGACAGTCGAAAGAATTGTCGGGCTGCAAGTAAAACCACTCGTCACGGTCTGTGTCGTGCCGTTGCTGTAAGAAGCCGTAAGGGACAGACCCGCCGTGTTAAGCGTATCCCCGACATAGTAGCTTGTTTTCGTCGGGTTGGTCTTGACGGTTATCGACTTGAGTGTTGTTACGGCGGTCCACTGGGCGTATAGCGTCAGGTTTGCGTCGCCGGTATAGGATGCACCGGATGCGTAAGTTGTCCCACTCCCATCGGCTTTCGTGTTCCAATTCTTAAATGTATACCCGCTGCGCGTCGGCTTTGTGCCGCTCAGCGTCAGAGCGGTTCCGTAAACCTTCGTCTGAGATGAGGGTGCGCCTGTGCCGCTGTTGGCGTCGTAGGTGACGGCGTATTTACCGACAGTGAATGAAATAGTATGAGAGCAATCACTATGTCCCGCATTGTTATAAGGTGACATATACGCAAGATAACTGCCTTCCGGTAAATTTGTCAATGTAGTTGGTGAAGTAAGATTTCGCAGTATATCATGCAAGACGCCGTTTTTATAAAGGGTGAGATTATACCAAGTCGCTGTGTCGCTATCAAATGTGATTTTAACTACTTCTCCTAAACTATACTCTGTTTTATCGGATGAAAATGTTGACCATTTCGGTGTACCAAACACCGTGAATTTAATCGGCGTCGGACAATCATAACCGCCCGCGGAATTATAGGCGCTCATCCACAATTCATAGTTACCTTCACTAACGGCAAAACTATATGTTTTTCCTAAGCCTGTCAATGTTTTTCCGACGCCGTCTTTTTTTATCGTCATAGAATATGAAGTCGCCGAATCGCTATTAAAGGTTATGGTAGCCGTCTCTCCCGCATAATATGTTGTTTTATCGGATGAGAATGTCGCCCAAGTCGGCGCAGAACCAAAAACATCGTTCCCATGCCAGCGCCAACCTACATAAGGGTAACCGGCGTTGATGATTTCTGAAAGCGCCATCTTTTTTATATAGCCGCGTGATTCGCCGTTTGCTAAATAATACCCGCCCCACGTGCCGACGACTTGACCATTTCCAACATAAACCGCGGCATGACCGCAATAATGATCATAACCCAACCATCTATGATCTGTGCAGTAAGCAGTACCTCCGCTGAATATGACGACTGCACCGAGCGGAATATTATCTTTGGAAGACGATACAACGTTATTGCATCCGTATGCGTATGCACAACAGGCAGTTGATGATGCACAACCTAAATCCGTAAAACATGAATTTACAAAAGCAAGGCACATTCCTTTTTGGTGAAATTCAGTACCGGCACGGCTTAACGCGTATTCAACGACCTGATTTGCGGTTACCGCGCTTACCTGAATCGTGAGATTCTCACCTAAACCGGCGAACGGTCCGCAGGACAAGAGCAGTAATACCGCAAGAACGGCGGACAGGGTTTTCTGTAAAAATTTTTTCACAAATATTCCTCCTCATCCTAATAATACTAATTGTCATAAATATACACCAGTAGTCACTATTTTGTCAACCCCCAAATTGATATAATTGTATCGGTGATTAGAATTGAAGAGTTTAAATTATGTATTGATCGGGCAGCGGGTCAAAGAATTGCGTCAGCAGAACGCCCTGACGCAGGACGAGCTGGCTGAACGCTGTGACGTGTCCACCTCCTATCTCGGGCATATCGAGCGCGGAACGCGTAACCTCTCTTTAGAAACCGCGTATAAAATCGCAAGCTGCTTAGGCGTCAGTCTGGACGCGCTCGTCATCGACGGCATAAAGCCCGATGAAAATACGCTGGCGAGCATCGACGCGATTCTTAAAAAGCACGGCGCCGCAGCGCAGAGGAAATTCCAAAGGATTGCCAAGGTGCTGGCGGAGAATATCGACGACATTTAGAGCCGTTTCGCCGCATACCGCCGCGGAACGGCTCTGTATCTATTAATCACTTACTTACCGGTAAAAGACTTCCAGTATGAGCTTTGCGCCCAGCCTGAAGCCGTCCGCAAAACGCGATTGCGTTTCAATGGCGTCCATGAAGCTACAGGCATTGACATAATTTTCAAATATCCTTTTTTGCTCAGGGTTCAGCGTTGTGTTGAGTTCCTCCGCCAGCCGTACTGATTCCCGCGCATGGTTTAAGTATTCGGGGTCGCGTATCCGTGTGCTTTCGTTGGGATTGATTTCACCGCGGTAGAGATCGTTGAGAACGGTATTCATTATATTCCTCCATCAGTATGTTAAAATAATGTTAGCATAGTAAAATCAAATAGTCAACAAATAAAAACAAAATAATAACATTATGCTGTATTGATTATTATACAAAGTGATTATACAATGTTATTGGGGTGATAATATGACCGTTAAGGTTCAGATCGGACTGCGCGTTACGGAGGAAACAGCCGAAAAGCTGCGGGTATTGGCAGAAAAGGAGAAACGATCAGTCAATAACATGATTGAGTATATTCTTGATAAATACATTCGTGAAGAGGAAAGCAAATAATAAAAGTTCGTTGATTGTAGCATGGTACTTCTATAGTACCATATTTTTATTTATACATCAATGTACAATAGTACTATAGTAGTCCCTTTAATTTGGATGATAATTGTACTATACTACCACTGAGGTGGTACCATGACCGAAAAAATTCAAACAAAGCTGTATCTCGAAGAAGAATTGAAGGAACGCCTGAAAGCGCAGGCGGTAAAAGAAAGACGTTCCGTAAACAATCTGATAGAATGCATTATCATCAAATATCTTGACGAGCAGGAAAGCAAGTCCATATAAAATGGGGTGCGGAGTATAAAGCCCCACCCGAAATTTGCCATTTGCCATTTCCAATTTACCATTAAAAAAAGCGCCGCCCTTAAAGCAGCGCTCTTTTTATTTAATCTCAGAATCCCCCGTTTACCGCGGGCGTGTTGCCCATCGTGAATACGAGTGTGCCGCCGTCGGCAATTTGTGAATGCTTGAGCGTGGCGCTTGTGAGCGGCTCGCCGTTGAGCGTGATCTCCTGAACGTAGACGTTGTCTGCCGACTGGTTCTCGGCGACGACGGTGAGGGTCTTGTCGTTGCCGAGGTTTAAGGTTGCTTTATCGACATTCGGGGAGCCAATCCAATAGAGGTCGCTGCCCGCCTGCGGATAGAGACCGACGGCTGACCAGACGTACCAGGAGCTTAAAGCCCCGCCGTCGTCGTTGCCGTCAAGTCCCTCCGAGTCGGTGCCGAAGCGCGTAGACAGCGTCCAGCGCACCCACTTCTGAGTCAGCTCCGGCTTGCCGGCGTCGCCGAACAGGTACGGAGTTTGCAGGTCGTGCTCGTTGCCGATCCAGTAGCCGGCGCCCGGGTCGATGGCGCCCTTCTCGGCGCTCGCGCCCTCCATGAATTTTTCGAGCTCAGAGCAGAAGCTGTCCGCGCCGCCGAGCAGGTTGATAAGCCCCGGAACGTCCTGTACGACGCACCAGCGCCAGTGCTGCGCGCTGCCCTCGCAGTAGGGATCGGCGCTGTCGGTGCCGATGATGTCGTCATAGAAGGAGGTGACGTTGGGATCGAAGTTTTCGACCCATGTCCCGTCGGAGTTTTTGCCGCGGAAGTAGCCGGTTTCGGTGTCGAAAAGGTTAAGATAACGCATGGATTTCTCTTTATAGTACGCGGCCTCGTCGTCTTTACCCAGCGCCGCGGCTAAGAGGGAGATGCTGTTGTCGGCCCACGCGTATTCGAGGGTCAGGCTGACGGATTTGCCCGCAACGTCGGCGGGGACGTAGCCGAGCGTGTTGTATTCGTCGACCGCGTCACGCCCGTC
>CAYYFY010000182.1:0-4824 GCA_964471035.1 uncultured Eubacteriales bacterium | reverse complement strand
GCTTAAGGGCGTTTGTCGAGGCTATTGCCATAGACCCCGCGTTTTCAGCATTCGCGCGCGCCGCGAAAGCGCACGGCGACGCGGTGACGGTCTTAAGCGACGGCTACGACCACAACATCCGCATTCTTTTTGAAAAATACCGAATCGATCTGCCCTATTATTCAAATCAACTTTTATACAATAACGGTTTCACGGTCGAGTCGCCGTATCACAATCCGTCGTGCGGACGGTGCGGCACCTGCAAAAAGACGCTCGTCGAATCGCTCAACCCCGATAAAAAACAAACGGTTTACATCGGCGACGGCTACTCGGATTTCTGCGGAGCCGCCGCCTGCGATACGGTATTCGCCAAGGGATTTCTGCTCGAGCACTGTATAGAAAGCGGCATACCGGCGACGCCGTTTCAGGGCTTTGACGAGGTGCTAAAAGTATTATATCCGGTCATCGGATGCTCATAAGACCCGATTTCATAATCGTCTGCCGGAGCGCGGGCGCGTACATAGCGGGAGATTTCAGATTCTTAAGCGTCAGGTTCAGCCTGATTTCCCTTGCCGCGGTTTCATATCGCTCAAGAAAGCCGTCTAAGCCCTTTTCGAGGCTCTGCGCCAGATATAACGAGCTTTTCAGCGCGTAACTGATGCCCTCCGCCGAGCTGGGGCTGATCGCTCCCGCGGCTTCGCCGATAAGCGCCGCGCCGTTTGCACCCGTGAACAGCTGCGACGGCTTGCACGGTCTGTAAATAAACGCGCCCTCGGTTTTAAGAGTGTTTCCGAATGAAAAGTCCCTCTGCGCCAGCTTTGCTTTTAAGAGCGTGAATTTCTCTTTGGCGTCCCTGTCGGGGCTGAGCGCCGCGCCTAAAATCAAACGGTCATCCTTTGGAATCAGCCACGCGTAGAAATCGCTGACCTCTTTATCGAAGACCGCCGTGAAATGGGGCATATCTTTTTGACACGCGTACCATTCCTGAATGGCGATATAGGTTTTAGGCGTTGTATTCGCGCCGAGAGAGCGCCGCACCTTGGAATTGGCGCCGTCCGCGCCGACGAGGATTTCTGCTTTTACTGTTTTTGCCTGTCCGTTCTGCGTATAGTGAACCTCATAACCGTCCGGTATTTTGGAGCAGCCCGTAAACAGCGCGCCGAAAACTATATCGACGCAAGAGGGGATCAGCGAAACCAGCCAGCGGTCAAATTTCTCTCTATCCATATTAAAATAGAAACGCTGATACAGGCGTTCCAGACCGCTATGCAGATCGATGGTCCTCACGGCAAAGAGCTGTGGATTGACGAGTACGTCCTTTGGGACGCCCAAATTCAGCCGCGCGATCATCTTTTGCGCGTCGGGCGCGAGCAGACCGCCGCAGCATTTGCCCGAGGGAAACGGACTGCCGTCAAACGTCCGCTTGTCGAGCAGCAGCACCTTGTATTTTTCCCCGATCAGGCGCGCGAGATTGGCGCCCGCGGGACCCGATCCGATGATGACGACATCGTACAAAAAAATCACCCCGTAAATGTTTTGCGAGATGATTATACAGTAAAATATATCGTTAGTCAATAAATAAATAACGAATAATGTGAATCGGAGGGTAAAAACGTGTCTTTCTATCTCGAATCCTTGAACAGTCTTGAAAAAGAAATCGTCTCCGCGCTCGAAAAACTCCCCGTCTACGACTGCCACGAGCATCTGCCGCCCGAGAGTAAGCGGCTTATGCAGGAGCCCGACGCCTTCACCCTGTTTTCGCACTACTGCCAGCACGACCTGTATACCGGCGGCATGGACAAGGATACCATGACGAAAATCCTATGGAATCCGGGCGACATCGATTGGAAATGGAAGACCTTCGAGCCGTATTACAAGCAGATGAAGCAAACGTGTTACTGCCGCGCCGCGCATATCGCAATGGAGCGGTTCTACGGAGAAAGCGAGCTTACCGCCGACAACGTACACAATGTCAGCCAAAGGATAAAGGAAGCGAACACACAGGGGCTGTATGACCGCGTCCTGCGCGACGCCTGCGGCATCGTCGCCTCAATCAACTGCGATGGGGTATTGAATGACACCCACAACGGGCGCATCCTTCAAACAATTAGAACAATCGACGGACTCTATAGCTACGAGGACGTGCAAAAGCAGCTTTCGGACGGCAAGTCGCCTGTCCGTTCAATCGACGATGTGACGGCGGCGTGCGAACGGTTCGCGAGTAGCGCCAAGGCAAAAGGCGCGGTCGGGATGAAGTTCATGGCGTTCTATATCGACGGGGCGACGAAAGCGGACGCCGAAGCGACGCTTCAACGGCTGTCCGCCGAGCCGTCGCTGCGCCTGCCCAGAAGAAACCCGCTCAACGAATATGTGTTGACCTCTTTACTGCGTATGGCGCACGACAGCGGGCTGGTCTGCTGTATGCACACCGGCTACTGGAACGACTACCGCGAGCTGTCGCCGGAAAACCTGCTGCCGTTTATCATCGAAAATCAGGACGTGAAAATCGACCTCTACCATGTGGGCTACCCCTATGTGCGGGAGGCCGTCATGCTCGGCAAGGTCTGGCCGAACGTCAGAATGAATATGTGCTGGACATATCTTATCAGCCAGAAATTCGCCTTTGACGCCCTCGACGAAATGCTCGAAATGCTGCCGGACAACAAGATTTTCGGCTTCGGCGGCGATTATTACGTCGTGGAAAAGGTCTTCGGACACCTGACGATGGCACGGGAAACCATCGCGCGCGTCCTCGCCAAAAAGGTGACGGAAAAATCCATGACGCTCGACAGGGCGCTCGAAATAGCACGGAAGATACTGCATGACAACCCGAAGGAGTTCTACGGACTTTAAATGGCAAATTGAGAGCAATAAAGGGTTCATTACAAAACACAGACAGGAGGAATTAAAATGAAAAAACGTTTTCCCCAAAAAGCCGTTTCGCTGTTATTGGCATTTCTGTGCCTCGTCGGCGTAGTCACTCCTCTCAGGGGCATAACCGCTCCGGCGGCGTCAGAATACATAACGAACGGAAACGTTAAGGTTCAGACGAATAGCGACGGACTCCCCGCCCTTATGGGAAAAATTTCCGAAATGAATAAAAGCAATATTGGTCTGGGCGATACCATATATATGGGCGGTTATGACGGCGCGCCGCTGGCCTGGCGCGTCGTCAGCGGCAGCGTTTCCAGCGGTTCGATAACATTGCTGGCGATAAGCAAAGCCGGAGACATCACGGAATTTGACAGGGACCCGGATGGTTCCGGACCGGAGAAGACCAGCAACAACTACAGGGATTCGGACATCCGCGAATACCTGAACAACATCTTTGCCAACTGCCTGAACGGCGTTGAAAAAAGCAGTGTTGTCAAGGTCAGGGTTTTCGATCCCGCAACCGGCGCTTCGATTGCCAACGCTATTCCGGATGAAAGCGGCGATTATTCATATATACCGAGTGACTCGTCGATTATAAATTGGAGCTATAGCGCCCCGGGAATCAATCAATACTGGCATTCCTACTGGCTGCGAAACCCGGACCTTATCAGTCCCTATGAAGGCTATTATGAGGTGGCGGGAGGCGGAACGACGATACGCACCTTTCTCACCGAAGAACACGCGCCTCGCCCCGCGGTCCGTATCAACACAAGCAACGTGGCCGCCGTATCCGAAATTGTTGCCGACAGTACCGGCAAACCTTGGGCGACACAGGCTGACGGCACAAACTACGCGACCGCGGCATCCGGTAAAGCGTACATGATCGGAATCAGCTACCCGGCGGATCTGTATATCACCGGCGTACCTGCCACAGCGCAAACCGCGGTTGGCGGCTCGCTGACGTTAAACGGTATCAGCCCGTCCATCAACGACGGTTCCGCCTCCGTGGTCTACGCGATTTATAAGAAATCCGACGGAAGTATTGTGCAATATGAGCGTATTGCGGCGAGCAGTCTGTCGAGCGTAACCCTGAACACGAACGGCATCGACCCCGGCAGCGGATACGCGGTCAGGATGTGGCTGCAAAAGAATACGGTCAATTATTCACCGGCTCTCTCTCCGTTCTATACCTTTGATCTCGCGGTTGCGAACGCAGCGCCTCAGTATACCGTCACCGTCAACAACGGCGCCGCTTCGGTCGGCGCAGGCACGGCGATTACAAAAGCGGCGGCGGGAACCGTTGTTACACTGACGGCAAACGCGCCCGCGTCCGGCAAGCGGTTTTTGAACTGGACGGTCGTCAGCGGCGGCGTGACGCTTGCCAACGCAAATAACGCGACGACCACCTTCACCATGCCGGCAAGCGCGGTGGAAGTGACCGCCAACTATGAGAACATTCCGCCGGTTACGGTTACCTCTATCGTTGTCAACAGCGGCACCCATAAAACCGCTTACACGGTCGGCGAAAGCCTTAACGTGACAGGGTTGACGATTCTTGTAACAAAATCCGATTCGTCCACCCAAACAGTCAATGTTACCGCGGATATGGTCAGCGGCTTCAACTCGTCCTCCGCCGTGGCAAGCCAGACCCTGACCATCACCTACGGGGGTAAAACGACGACCTTCGATATCACGGTTACAGCAGCTGTTTTAACCGGCATCGCCGTCAAGACAAACCCGACCAAAATGAGCTACTATGTCGGGGATACTTTGAATACAGCGGGATTGACGCTCACGGCAACCTATAATAACGGCACGACGCAGACCGCCAGCAGCGGATTCACTTGCAATCCGACTACGCTGACAACTGCCGGAACTCAACTCATCACCGTCACCTACGGCGGCAAGAAAACGACCTTTAATGTCACAGTCACGGCGGTCACCTTGAGCGGCATTACCGTCAAGACAAAC
>CAYYFY010000181.1:0-4850 GCA_964471035.1 uncultured Eubacteriales bacterium | reverse complement strand
GATATAGCCGATTTCGTCGTTGGCGAGCCCGAAGATGACGAGGTCGGGATTGTCGGCTATCTCAATAAGCGGCTGCGGGTTTTTGTCGGGGCTGCCGTTGGCGGCCAACCCTTCGGGCAGATAACCGCCGTAGGCAAGCTCCGGGAACAGCTCGCCGGGTAGCATGAGTATCTGCAGTTCCCCGCCGATGTCGAGGTAGTTGAGTTCAGACTTCAGCGAGAACCCGAGCGCGCCTTCACCGGTAATATACCGTTTCGATGGGACGAGGTGTATCAGCCCCGCGGCGGCCAATACCGTGTTGTATATGGGAATGTAGAACTCCTGACGGAGAATGCTGATGCGCGGCGAGAGCTTGATTTCGTTCTCGATGGACAGCGCCGCCTCGGCGACCGACTCGCCCGCGATAATCGTCGTTTCCACGTTGTTTTTACCCTTTTCAACGGGGGTGATCATGCCGCCGATAGCGCCGTTTATGAACACCGTCTCGTCCCCGCGCGTCTCGGAAAAAATCTTCCGGCATAAGAAGCCCGGCCAATCGGCGCTCATCTGCGAATTGTGAAAATCCATCGTCTCGGCGTGGGCGGCGAAGTTTATTATGTGAATGCAGCGGCTGCCGTCGCGCGGCACAAAGCGCGCGCGGGTGATGACCTTACTGAATACCTCAGGCAGACGGATATCGTGCTGGATGCCCTCGCCTACGGTCCTGCCGAGCATCAGATCGCCCTCGCGTTTATCCTGATAGGCAAGCTTAATGGCGGTGACTACTCCCTTATAGACGACCTCGCGCATATACCGCTTATCGCGTCCCGTGCGCGGCAGCTTGCCCCACAGTCCCATGGTATCGATGCCGGCGTGGTCGTGCGTGCTCATGATGTTGATTGCCCGACAGCCGGAAATGCGCTTGAAATCGCCGAGCAAATCCTTGATTTTATTGACATCGAAGTTTAAAAGCCCGATGCAGTCAACCGCGACAAGAGCGATACCGCCTTTCCCCGCGTTGTCATCGAGCCAGACGGCGCGCGCGTAGGTCGGGTCCTGCACGGTTTTTATGGGGTTGTTCGGACCGTATCCGGCCATATAGTAGGTCTTCTCAAAAATATCCTCGGGCACGAGCGAAACCTTGCCGAAGCCCGCGGTAAAGCAGTCGCTTTTCGCCTCCTTTACGCAGTCGTAAACGCCCTTTTCGAGCGGCGGCGCGGGCTTAATGAGTGCGCTCGCCTTCGCGCTCGCGCGCAGCAATTTCGGCACAACCACAAGAGCCTTTTCAATCAGTTTATCAGTATCCATGAAATCAACTCCCTCTCTATAACTATATCTGATTATGATAACGGTTATTAAGTAAAAACAAGAAACGGCGCGACAACATCACACCGCACATATATACCGAACCTCGGTTATATAGCCGCTTTAATAGAGGACATATCAATTTTAAAAACAATGCTGTTATGCGATGCCAGTGTCTGTTTTACAGCTTCCGCAACCGCCTTTGCCAAATTGACAGGCACAGCGTTCCCAATCATTTTATACCCATCGGCAAGGTAATCATATTTAAATATAAAACTGTCGGGGAAGGTTTGAACCCTTGCGCATTCGCGTATGCTCAAACGCCTATATAAATGCTCCTTACCGGGTACAAAGATGCGTTTGTTTTGCTCTATAAATAACATTTTTGGCGCCTGAGGATGAATCGGAGCGTGCCGTCCGCCTGCTTGAATGGTAAATGATTGTTCATCCCAGCTTCTGACACGGTTACGAGACATGAATATAGTTGAAAATCCACCCGTCATGTATTCGTGGTTTGGAGTTGTACAATCGCCGTTATTTGTTTTGTTTTTCTCTTTTGCGGGCAACGCGCTCTCTCTTAAATCCCAAATGGTATCTTTTAATGTTAGCTTATGTTCACGCGGCGTCGGAAAAATGAATTCTAATCCTAAATCCTTTCTTAATCCAACATAAAATACACGTTTCCTGTCTTGCGGCACATCATAATCAGCGGCATTAAGCATTTGTAAGCTGACTGAATATCCGGCCTCTTCAAAAAGCTTAATGATATTTTTTACGGCGTCGCGGTGAATATCGGCAAGCATTCCGGAAACATTTTCCGCAACAAAGAATTTTGGCTGCTTTTCGCGCAGAATGCGGATAAACTCGTAAAATAGTTGTCCCCGCGCGTCTTCTATACCCCTCAACGCCCCTGCTTCGCTCCAACTTTGACAGGGGGGACCGCCAATTATTCCATCACAATCCGGGATTTCACTCGACGCAATTTCTCTGATGTCGCGTTTATCGAGCGGCGCGGTGTGATTGGCTTCATAAGTTTCCCAGATTGTATTATCGTATTCATTAGCCCAAACGATATGAAATCCCGCTTTTTCAAACCCTAAATCCATACCGCCGGCACCCGCGAACAAGCTAACGATATTCATATACTCTGCCTCCTATCGGCTAAATGAGATTAACTTTGCGTTTCTTAGAATTGACGGATTATCCGGCGTCTTAATTTTTACGTCCGTTATCTTGAAGTTTTCACTTATCAATCTTTCTATACATTCTCTATCCGCGACAGGGAAAGAATTATATTTATCCTCGTTGATTATTGCGAAAAACTCAAACTGTTTGTTTTTTTGGGTAATAACATAAGAAAAGACTTTTGCGGGGTTTTCTATTCCCCACATTCCGCGAATCCGCAAATAAGTAATACCAAGTGGGTCTACGCGATTCACACGCCCCAACTCGTTTGTTTCTGTAAATTCCACATCCGTAATTGTGTTTATGCCCGTACTGATGACGGATTTAATACGTTCATATATTTCGGCGCTTGCGGCATAATCAATGCCGTATACAAAATACAAGCGCAATAAATGCCTATCATTCACGACGCCGACCGTATATAAGATATCTTTTTCTTGCCATTGTTCGCAATTACGGCAAGCAGCGGTAATCATCGCGCTGTTTGAATACAATTTAGCTTTTGGATACGAGCTGTTTAACGCAAGCGGCGAACCGACATTCTCGATTTTTTTAACTTCAATCGCGTCGCCGTGACGTATAACAATATCGGGAGGATTATTCTGATTGCCTTGATATGAAAACGCTTGCTCAAGGCGTTCAAGGCGTTTTTGTTCGTCGGTTTCATTTAGAGTGCCCGCGAATAAATCTTTAATGTAATTTTCTAAAGCTTCCCCCATATTGTTAGCGCGATTATGGCTTTCGTAAAAAGACCGCAGTTCGACTATTGGACTTGTTACGATATTTTTTATCGCCATTAATATATTAACGCTCATCGGTAACCCCTTTCTATGAACGAGTCTATCCGCTTAATCAGTTTAACATAACCAAAAATAAAACGCAAGATATCATTAAGTAAATTCCGATGGTCCAAAACACATTTGTGTTTGCGGTGTTCCTTGTGGTATACTTTTTTCATCGCTTTACAACTCCGTAACAATTCCGGTTTATGCTGATAAAAAGGGGGCGCGGTATGCACAAGATTTTGATTGTCGAAGACGATCCGCCGATCAATGACCTGATCAAAATGAATCTGACGCTGGTGGGTTATACCTGTGTGCAGGCCTATGACGGCGGCGAGGCGAAGAGTCTTTTTCAATCGTCGAACCCCGATTTTGTCCTTTTGGACGTCATGATTCCGGGCATCGACGGGTTTACGCTGATGCGGCAAAAGGCGTTTGGCGCCGTCCCCGTGATTTTTCTGACCGCGAAAGACGGCACGCCGGACAAGGTTAATGGCCTTAAGCTCGGCGCGGACGACTATATCGCCAAACCCTTTGAAGCGGTCGAGCTGCTCGCGCGCGTCGAGGCGGTCCTGCGGCGTGTAAAACCGACCTTGCGGCTTTTTTGTATCGGCCGTGCCTCCGTCAATCTTGACGAGCATACCGCCGCGCTCGACGGCGTCCCCGTAGAGCTGACCAATCGGGAGTTTGAGCTTTTAGAGGTACTGATCAAAAATAAAAATATCGCGCTGAGCCGCGAAAAATTACTGGATCTGGCCTGGGGCTACGACTACTGCGGGGACACCCGAACGGTCGATGTCCATATCACGAAGCTGCGCAAAAAGCTAGGTCTCGAGGACTATATAAAAACCGTCTATAAGCTGGGATACCGTTTGGAGATGAGATCATGAGATATTGGCAAAAAATATTCCTGTCTATGCTGCTCATCTTCATCATTGTTTTCGACGCGGGCGTTTACACGATCGTTTCTTACTCGAATAAATTTAACCTTGAGAGAGAAACAGAAAGCTCCGTACGGGAACAGGAAATGATCGCGGCGAGTATTTCCGGCAGCGTCAAAAACGCCGAATCCATTTTTTCAAATGCCGCAACCAATAAGGAGCGGCTGACCGCGATTGTACAGCCGCTGGACGAATACTACCGGCAGCAGGGCGTATTTCTGTCGCTGTATAACGGGGAGGAACCGCTGTATATCTTGGTTCCGGTAGACGAACGGCTTTTAAGTCCGAAGGACGGCGAGGAAAATATCCAAAATGGAGTTCGCGACGGGAAGCACTGCCTGTTTATCTCCTCAAAAATAGCCGGTTATCCGCATCTGACCTTTGTGTACGCGCGGGACATCAGCCGGCTTGACGCGCTGCGCTTTCAAATGAATCAAGTGTTTATTGTCTTGAATATCATCGTTTTCGCCGTTTTGGGTGCGGCTGTCTTTTTCGTGCTCAGGCGCATGACAAAACCCATCGGTCAGCTCAGCCGCGCCGCGAAGGAAATTACAGAGGGCGCGTATGACAGGCGTGTCGAAATCAAACGCGGCGACGAGCTCGGGGAGTTGGCGGACACATTCAATCTGATGGCCGCGTCCGTAGAGGGGCATATAGG
>CAYYFY010000180.1:0-4874 GCA_964471035.1 uncultured Eubacteriales bacterium | reverse complement strand
GTTAAACTTTTCTCTATTCCAAAATGATTAACTCTTTAAAAGCCAAAGATAAATGTATTTAGAAACCATGATAATAGAACCAAAAACAAAGCTAAGGACATATTCATATGAAGAAGTTTTCGAAAAAACATTAGTTTATTTCGAAGGCGATGAACTTGGAGATACCCTTGCCCGCGAGCTTCTCGAGCAAGGCCGGGTCAAGCACGGAAGCGTGCGACGTCAGGATCACGAGTGGCCCGCTTCCGGTCAACAGCAGGACGGAGTGCATGTGCTGCCTCCTTCGCGACCGTTGCGTCCCGGTCCACCGGCACCACGTCGGCGTCGATGGCCCAACCATCATATGGGTATCCCGGCGGGCGTTTTCGATGGCCTTCGATACGAGGCAGCCGCCCGCTCCGGAGCTCGTGCCTGTCTTGATGCCGTTTGCCTGCTCGAGATAATAGCCGCCGGTCGGCCAGAGTAATTTGTTGGTGCTGGTTACGGTCAGAACGCGTCCGGAGGCAATCGTTTCGGAAAACTGGTAGGTGCCGACAATTTCCTTCAGCAGCGCCGATTGCATCAGCGCGTCCGCGATGACCGCCAGATCGTGCGCCGTCGTGTACTGACCGGGGATGTCGTAGCCGTCGGGGCAGAGAAAATAGGAGTGAACGGCGCCGACTTTAAGCGCCTTCTTGTTTTCGGCTTTGACAAAAGCGGCGATGGCTGTTTTATAGGCGGCGTTGGGATCGTTCAGCAGGATTCGTCCGGTATGTACGGCAAGCACATATGCCGCGTCGTTACCCGAGGGGAGCAGCAGCGCGTATAAAAGCTGACGGATAGTCAGCTTATCGCCGGACAGAAGGCCCGCTATCGAGGAGTCCGTGGCAATCAGCGTGACCTCGCTGCCGACGGTCACCATGTCCTCCGGCGCGCAGTGGGCGAGCACGGTCAGCGCGCCGATCATTTTGGCGGTGCTGGCGGGGTAACGCTGGCTCTCGCCATTTTTTTGATAGAGAACCTCGTCGGTTTCGGGATTATACAGCAGAGCGGACGGAGATAAAACGCCGTCGGTCGTCACGGTGTTGACGACAGCCGCGGGCGGTGTGAGCGATACGTCCGTTTTGGCGAGACTGTTTTCGTCTTTGGTCTGGCCTATGGGTATAAAGATATTGGCGAGAAGCGCGCAGAGCGCAGCGATTCCCGTCAGGGGCAGAATGCCGCGCGCGTCGCGCTTCTTTTTTTTGCGTTTGTTTTTAGCGAGAAAGATACCGGCGTTCTCGCGCAAAAACGGGAAGTTGACGAGTAATATTCTGCCGAGCAAAACGCCCAGAAGCATTCCGAGCGAATTTAAAAGGAGATCGTTGATATCGAAGAATCCTGTGTCAATAAACTGTAAAAACTCTATGAAAAGAGACAGCGACGCCCCCGTTTTCAGCGCGACGAGCCAGTTGCGTCCGCGTAAAAACAAAAGCGGCAGAAAAACGCCGAGCGGCAGGAACAGCAGCAGATTGCCAAAAAAATCCTGCCAATCGGAGAAGAGGTAACGAAAGAGGATCATGTTGAGCTTATCGCCAGAAAGGGGAGCGTCGCCGCCAAAGGACAGCGTCAGCGCGAAAACGCCTGCCAGATACAGCTCTGAAAGAACAGAAAAAATCCGGCGAACGACGGTGACCCGTTCGCCGCGTATACGGAATACGGCCTCCGAAAGCAGCACAAACAGCAGCCCCGCTAAAAGACCGGGTAACAAAAAATACAGAAAAAAAGACATGAAATCCCTCCGAGAATGAATACAGGGGACATTGTATCATAAAAACAAGAGGATTTCATTATCTTAATAAAAATTTTGAAAATTTTTAGTTTTCAGCTTGATTTTTCAAGGTTTAACAAGAACTCCTTGACGGACAGCCCGCCCCCGAAGCCCGTCAGTGAGCCGTCAGAACCAACGACGCGGTGGCAGGGGACGAGCAGGGGAATCGGATTCATATGACACGCCCCGCCGACGGCGCGGCTTGCCATTGGTTTGCCTATGGCTTTCGCGATGTCGCCGTAGCTTGCGGTCTTTCCGTAAGGGATTTTGAGCAGCGCGTCCCATACCGCCTTTTGAAAGGCGGTTCCCGCCATCTCAAGCGGTACTCTAAAGCTTTTACGCGTACCGGCGAAATACTCTTTAAGCTGCGCCGCCGTTTCTTTTATAAGCGGCGTTTCATGTATTTTGTAACCGCATTGTTCGTCCGGTTCTCCGAAAAAAACGCCGGTTACAACTTCTTCGTTTGCCGTTATACCGACCCTGCCAATCGGCGTATCATAAAAATACAGATTATCCATTAAATCATTTTCCTTTAAATCAGAATTTAAGTAATTGACTTTGGAGGTGTGGTATGATAAGGTGAAAAAGAAAGAAGGTTGGTTATGGGAATCAGTGTTAAGACGAAGCAACAGATAAGACAGGCGACACAGCATCCCGTTACCTTTTGGAGAGGCGCAGAGTTACCGGAGGATCAGGTTCACCCCTGGGAGGGCGGCATTCAATTTTTAGCGGAAGCCCTCAAAGGTTTTATGAACGGATTTACGGACATCCGCGGGCGGCTTTACCTCGGTAAAGGCGAGGGTAAAATAGCGCCCAATATGAAAAGCATTTCGGATGTGATCACCATCACCTGGGACGCGCTCAACGATCCGCTCATCGGCGTATATATGGACCGTAAGCGCTTCAGCGATAAGGTGCACCGGAAGGTGATGCGTATCAACGCGACTCTCAGTCCTCTTCTGATTCTGATTCAGTGCTTTGATTTCGGTTTAACGCCGACGCAGCGCCTCATTGAATGGATATTGATCGGTATGTTCTCGGATATCATGAGCACCTCCAATGCCGTGAGTGAATCGAAGGTCTGGGCGGGTATCACGCCACATTTTGACCAACGTGGTGTTCTGCAGCAATTCCGCAGCTTCGGCGGGCATGTGGGCGGCGTGTTTTCGGGTATATCGATTGTATTGATGGGGCTTAAAGACGTGTTTCATATCACGGATTATCAGATTATGATCTGGGGCGCAATGCTCTTTGCGCCGCTGACGATTTTCAGCCGCTGGCTGCCCTCGTTTGCCAAGCAGCGCGTGGATTTTACCATGAAGGTTAACGCCGAGGGCGATGAACCGGCCGATACCCACGAAACGGAACATCTCACATTTGCCCAAAGCTTCGCCATAGTAAAACAGAACAGATGGTTTTTGATGTGGACGGTCGTCAACTTCATCAGAATCATCATTCCCCGCACGGATGAGATGTTCCTTTACCGTTTTTTACTGCCGAAGATGGTTGTTCGCGGTAAGCCGCTGGGCGGTGAGCTTCTGTTCGCGGCTAAAAGCGTGATAACGGGTCTGCCCGGTTTCCTGTTGTCGCCGTTTGCCATAAAGGTCGTCAGGCTGTTCGGCAACAATGTAACCTTTATTAAGGCGCACGTTCTCGTTATCATGTTTACCCGTTTGACGACCTATCTGGTGGGTTATAAGTCAACGCCGCGGTTGATCTATATGTTCCTGATGGAAATGGTGCGTGGGGTTATGGATATGTGGTCTCCCGTTCCGCACGGGATGATGAACTATGAAATGTATGACTATGTGGAATGGAAAACCGGCTATCGCAGCGAGGGCATCACGAATTCGGTGGACGGGATGCTCAACAAGCTGGTCAAAAACAACTTAAGCTCCGTATTCGGCAACCTTGTGACGGACTGGACGGGTTACTTAGGCTATGATGTACCCGTGGAGCAGCAGCCGAAGCGTTTTTTGAATACCATCTGGCCGCTGATGCATGTGGGGGTTTTATGCGGTGAGGTTGTGGTGCTGATCGCTCTGTTTTGGTTCAAATATCCCCATGACCCCAAAGAGGTGGAGCGGGATTTGATTGAGCGGAGAGCCTTGGCAAAGGAGCGGCGGGAGCAGACACAAGCCGAGGTGACCGTACAGAGTGAATTATAAAGGCGTTACAGCCTGTTATTTCAAAAATATTGTCAGGGCGTCGCGCAGAAACCGTGCGCAGTCCGGCGCGACAGCTTCATAATACTGCGTAAAGCGCGGATCGTCAACATAGGTTTGCGCCAAACACAGATGCGCCTCTTTATTATAGGTAACCCAATACAGCATCAGCCATTCCTTGTGCAACGCGCAGGCCTCCTGAGCCGTTTCTCCGGCGGGATCGCCGCTAAGAACGGCTTCCTTCAGCTTGGCGTTTAAGCGCTCGGACAGACGGGCGGCATTTTCATGTTCAATAAGCGTTCTGCCCCGTATACGGGCGTTACCAGAGTCCATCGCGCTGTCGCCGTACTTCTCACGCGCCTCGGCGCCGTATTTTTCCTCGTTGTCGGCAATCATTTTTTCTTTCAAAGCCTCAAATTTTTCTTCGTTGCTCATGAAAATTTCTCCTTTCGTATACGCTATTGTTTTTTCTACGCTCAGTATCAGCGCGTCCAGTTTTTCGCGCCTTTCTCTCAGCGCGCCGAGATGCAGCGAAAGAGCGTCGGCGGCGTCATAGCCGCCGGAATATATCAGCCGCCCGATCTGATCCAAAGGTACGCCGAGCTCACGGTAAAACAGGATCTGCTGCAGCAAATCCACATCGCGCTGACCGTACACCCGATATCCGTTTTCCTGATTCCGATTAGGCTTAAGCAGCCCGACAGAGTCGTAATAACGGAGTGTGCGTTTGCTGATTCCGGCGAGCTTTGCCAGTTTATCGGTGTTGTATTCCATGGTGCCGCTCCTTTCGTACATTACTATAAACGATGACGCAGCGTAAATGTCAATAGCTTTTAAAAATTTATTTTAAAGTAGGGAACGGGGATAGAAGGTTGAAAGATGAACCTTTCAACCCGAAGTTTTGTCCTTTCGTATCGTAGGTG
>CAYYFY010000179.1:0-4882 GCA_964471035.1 uncultured Eubacteriales bacterium | reverse complement strand
CTGGCCGCCCGCCATGTACGCGTTGTCTTCATTCTTAACCTTGTAGGAAATGGTGAAGAGAACGTTGGCGCCGTTAGCGGCGTTGATGCCCGAAGCGTCAAAGGTGACGCCAAGGCTGGTGCCGTAGGCGAGTGAACCGGTGGTCGGGGTGATGCCCGCAACCGTGCCGGCACCGCCGACGGTGGTCGCCGTAATACCCGTGATGTCATAGGTGTACTGGTTATCCTGCACACGGGTAGCACCGTTCATGTAGCCTCTCCAAACGCCCTTGGAACCGTTGTCGATGTTGAAGGCGAAGTCGGTAATCGTACCGCCCGAACCGATCACCGTGTTGGGAAGAGAGCTTTCGGGAATGCCGATAACCTGCTCACCGCCCCAATCGCTGACGAATTTCGCTATAATCGGGAGAATGGTGCCCAAAAGGGGCGTTCTTCTCTGATACAGAACCCAGAGAAGATCTGAAACCGTCACCTGAAGGTTCGCCTGGTCAATAATCGCGGCGTCAAGAGAAGCCGTGGTCTGGAAAATGGTCGTGTCATCAAAGATGGCACCGAGAAGCTTGTTGAGAACAGCCAGTATCTGCGTGATAAAGTTCGTCTGGCTGAGAATGTTGTTGGTTCCGGAAACGGTGTTCCTGCCGAACAGACCTGCCAGAGTTGTAAGATCCAAATCGAAAATACTGTTGACTACCTGCCAGAACAGCGTATCCACATTGAGGGTGCCGGTGGCACTGACGGACGAACCGCAGATGAAGCCGAGAGGCAGCAGTTTATTTAAGATTGTGGAAAGGTTTGTGAACGCGTTGTTGGTGTAGGTGCCCTTAACGGCGCCAAGAGTAGTGGGGCCACAGCCTACGATAAGGCTGTTCGCGCCGCTGCCGACATAGCCGATACCCCAGTCCACGATTTCCTCGAGGAGGGCTCTCCAGCCGGCGCCGACCTTGCTACCTGAATCAACCCTGCTCATGACGGTTGTGATACCGTCCGTGTCGATGTTGATGTTCGTCAGGTTGTCAAGGTAAATCATAGCAAGGCTAAGACCCATATTGAGTAACATATTCTGCCACTCAGCCTTGGTGTGAACGGCAAGCGCTCTGCCCGTCGAGGCGGACAGCGAGCCGTCGGCGAAAATCACGTCGTCATAATTGATGACGGGAGTGATGTCCGAAATCGCTTCTCTCAGCGCGAGAATGGCGACCTGCTCGATCTGCGAGCCGTCGGTGAAGCTGGCGGCTGTCGGGACGATCATCTCGGGAAGGATATCCTTCATCAACGGGATGGCGATATACGCTACAAGAGCCTCGAGTGTGGCGCAGCCTTTAACACCTGCCACAAAGGAGGGAAGCGCCACGCCGTTCGCGTCGACATAAGCGGGATCCTTATAGAAGAATTTGTTCGTGTATTCGCAAAGAACGTACTTCGCGACTCTGAGAAGGTTCGCACCAAGATTGGTGTTGTTGCCGTCAATGTAGAAGCCCTGACCATCGTTCAAGAAAGCGATGATGTCAGCCTTCGCGCTAGCGGAAAGCAACGTGTCAAAAATGACATAGAGAATGTGGTTAAGTCCGCCGATGACGGAGCCGTAGTTGGTCACATAGCTGGCGAAATTAAATGTAGAGTCCGTAATCTGGAAATCCCAGTCAATCAAGTCGTACAGCTCATCGACATCAGAGGTGTCCGCCTTGAAGTAACGGGTGACAATATGATTCTTGTCACGATTGTTGGCATCCTTATCGGTAATGCCGTCATCGTTGGCATCAATACCGCGGGTGACGTTATCGACAAAATACCATACATTATTAAGCTTGAACATCGACGCGTCGACGAAATAGTTCGTCGCGGCAGCCTTGCGGTTGGCATATTCTGTCTGAAGAGCGGCGGACGGGTTTTCGATTTCGATGAAATCGACATCCACTGCTTCCATGAGGACATGTCTGAAGTCGTTGTTCAGCGGAGGTATCGCAAGAGCGTTGAAGCCCTTGAGGAGAATTTTGTCAAGAAGGCCGAAGAAGGAGTTCGTGGTAAGGCTTAGGTCCGCAGTCGTAATCTGAGCGGTGGTGAGAACTGTCTGCGGATCGTATTTCTCCTCCATGAGATCGGTGGTGGTATTCAATGTCCACTTGGTATCCGACGGCTTGGTGATGTAATTGTAAATAGCCGTGTTGAGCATAGTGTCAACGGAGGTGAGGGGCGGCGTCGCCATATCTTCAAACGCTTTGTAGATCGTGGCGGGAGTCGTCGTGTAGAGAGGGACATCCTCCTGCTCGGGATAGGCATAGGAGCCTAAAAGCAGGTTGTCGAACACCAGACCGCGCAGCATCTTCGGGATATCAAGATCAACGTCGCCAACAGCGGAGTTGGCAACGCCGAGGCTCAGACCATTGCTGGTGCCGAGACCGTAAACGATTTTTCTGATGATGTTCCTGTTATCACTAAGGAGTTGCAATAACTGATTGAGAACAGTCGTATGGGAACCGACTGTCAGCGACCGCTGGTAAGCATTGCTGCCATTCTTAATGGCGTTAAAATTAAAATCGCCAAGGTCCCCGAGAAGGGGCTTCGCAATAACGAACCAACCGCCGGTTACGACCGCTTCAAGGTCGTAGAGTATATGGTTGACAGAATCCAGACGAAGCGTACCGGCGACCGAAAGGTCAACGGAATCCATGCCGGCCAGCATGTCTTTGTCAAGCATATCCATTAGGATGATTGTGACTTGGTCCGGAGTGAGCACCGCGTCATCGACAGAGTCGTATGCGATAGCGGTCTTGGTCAGACCAATTCTTTCAGCAGAAGCGGCAACGGATAATACTCCAGCGAGCATTATCAGAGCCAGTATCATGCTGAGAAGTCTAAAAGACTGTCTTTTCATTGGAAAATTACCTCCATATTTTTAGTACGCCAATACAAAAATACGCGTGCGAAAGAACTCTACAGGCTGCAGCTACGCACCTGATACAGCCTTAAGCCTTCATTTCCGTCATGCTTTCCCCCTTTCAATAATTGCCGATGAGAAGCGGCTATCATTAAAGATATTAACCGTGGGCGGGTTTGGGAGCACGGCTTACATTTAAGCCTTGTCCCCACAGTGCACAGCGCCGATCACTCAAACGCGCAGCGGTGAGCCGCACTACACGGTTCGCCCGCTTTGTGCACTAAGCGCCCACACACTTTCCGGAAAGCAGAGAAGGTCATTTTCAAGGAGTTTTCTGAAAATGGATACACTTCACCCACTTACCCACCATTAGGTCAATTAGATAATAGCGCACCGTCAAGTAAAAGTCAATACCTTTTTTAGATTTTCCGCGAATATTTCGGGAACCTCTGCGCCGCATATTATATTTTAGTACGCGCGCGTATTACATTTTATAATATGGGCGATGCCCGTTTTTGTTCCGCGTCGTTTCAAGCCTTTTTTCCCAATCCGTTAATTTGCTCCGTTATCGGTAAGTTGGTATTGTGTTAAGGTATATCGCTTTACATTCGGGTGTTTTTTTATCGGTTCAGTGTATAAGAAAAAACCGCGTGTTACAGCGAAAAAACGCAGATTTCAAAGAATCGGACATGAAACAGAAAAATATAGAAAGGTTTATTTTACTATGTGTAAAGTATATATACTTGCCACTAAATAAAGAGAACTCACCTGTAAAACGGTCGATTTTATTAACGATTTTATTGATAACTATATAAAGGAATAAATCGACGCTAAAAAATATGTCATAAAAAAAATATTTATTTTTGTGAAGAACGCAGATTTTTTTTCCGGCGATGAATTGTTATCCTTTTTACTTGATTAAACGAACATTTTCTACTATAATATTCCTGTTATAAAAAGAACGCACGCAGTACAATCTTTAACGGTCACTCTAATCTACGGACGGCGGTAATGCCGTAGACGCGGCGGCTGTTGAGATATAAATTATTTTGGAGGAATGTTCAGTTGAAAACGTTCAAAAAAGTCCTTGCTCTCGTTCTCGTTCTGTCCACGGTTTTCGTATTCGGCGCCTGCGGCGGTAAATCGGGTAATACGACGACGACCGCCGGTACATCGACGACAGGCACATCCACGACCGCCGGTACCACGCTCCCCGTTCCGGCTACGCTGAAAATCGGCGTTATCCTTCTCCATGACAACAACGTCGGCTATGACGCCGCGCATATCGCGGGCATCAAAGCCGCCGCCAAAGCTATCGGCATCCCCGACGGCCAAATCATCTGGAAGTACGGCATTGCCGATACCGACGCGTGCGCCGACGCCATCGCCGACCTCATTGAGCAGAAGTGCACGTATATCTTCTCCGACAGCTTCGGCCACCAGACCTATATGCAGGCCGCCGCCAAGGAGAACAAGGACGTCCGCTTCATCGCCATGACCGGCGACAGAGCCGCCGTCAGCAAGCTGACGAACATCAGCAACGCGTTTACCAAGGTTTATGAGAGCCGCTATATTTCCGGCGTCGTCGCCGGTCTTAAGCTCAAGGAGCTCATGGACGCCGGTAAGGTCACCGAGCCCAAGGTCGGTTATGTCGGCGCTTTCCCGTATGCCGAGGTCATTTCGGGCTACACCGCGTTTTTCCTTGGCATCCGCTCAGTAGTCCCTACCGCCACGATGGAAGTCCAGTATACCAGCGAATGGGCTAACGTCACTAAGGAAGCCGCCGCCGCCAACGCCCTGATCGCCAAAAACTGCGTCATCATTGGTCAGCACTCGGATACCGAAGGCGCGCCGCAGGCGTGCGAGGCTGCCCTTGAGAGCGGCAAGACCGTTTACTCGGTCGGCTACAATGTCAGCAGGCTGACCGCCGCCCCTAACGCCTCTCTGACCTCCGCGACAAACAACTGGGTCGTCTATTACACCTACGCGCTCACCCAGGCCGTCAACG
>CAYYFY010000178.1:0-4887 GCA_964471035.1 uncultured Eubacteriales bacterium | reverse complement strand
GCGCTCGACAACCTGGTCAAGGGGCGCACCACCATCGCCATCGCCCACCGCCTGTCAACCTTAAAAAGCGCCGACCGCCTTATAGTGCTCGACGAGGGCAAAGTAGCCGAATACGGCACGCATATTGAGCTGCTTCGCCAAAAGGGCATTTATTACCGGCTGGTCATGGCCCAGCGGCAGACGAGCAAGATCGCCGACGCGTAAAAGCACTCAGAGGGGACTTTTTATAAAAAAAGTCCCCTCTGAGTCCCCTCTGATAAATTGGATTTATTCCTCTTGCAGATACGCTTCGGTGTAATACGGGAAGGAATATAGTCCTTCTTTTACTTCCAGAACGATGACGTCCCCTATTCCAATCTTTTCCCATTTCGCCTTTGGCATGGCTACGGAACATCCGGAACCGGCGACGGTATGAAACCTCACTGAAACAGACCAGTCCAAGCTGCCGCTTTTCGACAGTATGTCCCGTTCTTCCTTGCTTTCAACCGTCGCCTCATACCGCACCGGCTCGGAATCGTCAAAAACGGTGTTAGTCAGAAAAACCATACCGTAACCGACCGATAAAGCGACAAGCATAACCGCGGCGACAGCTTTAAGGCGTATGAACAATGTTTTATACTTTTTTGGTCGGGTGATGACCAGCGCAATAAGCAACGCGGCAATTGGAAATAAAACAAAGAAGCCTGAAAAAAAGTGTACGGGCTCTATGATATTGGATGCAGCAAGCATATATATCGAAAAAAACAGAAGCTGCGAGAGGGATAGACCCCACCACCGCACTCTGTAATACATATACAGGCTGATGGCGCAGCACAGAGCACAAAGCGGCAACAGGACATAACTAAAAAAATGTATTTTTGGAAAGGCGCTCTGTAAAAGCATCACCGCTAAAAACACAACCGCCGCGACAATGTCTGTAAGATTGATTTTTTTCTCTTTATTCATCCATATTTTCCTTCAGAGCTTGTCAAAAAGTAAAAAAATAAGTATAGTGTTTACAGCTCCCTGCTGAGGATTTCCGTATACACGAGCGCGCCGCCGATCCGCTCGCTCTTCATCAGCGACACGCGCCGGACGTCCTGCTGTATTAAGGGGACATTCTTGCCGAATGAAGCTTTGTCGAATCCGGCAAGCGGCACAAGTTCGCGCGCCAACGTGATATGCGGACGAAACGCGCGGTTTTCGAGGGTAAAACCCCGAACGGTCAGCCCATCGTACAGTTGTTTGTACAGAGAGGTCAGTGCGGGGACTTTTTGCACACCGAGCCAATACACGCTGCCGAAATTGCCGAAGCCCGACAGCGTCAGCGTAAACGCTTCCGTCTTAAGTGTTTCAAAAATGGCTTCTATATCCTTGATTTTATGCCGCTCGGTCTCGCCGAGAAATAAAAGCGTCAGATGCAGATTTTCGTCACGCGTAAAATTCCCCGCGCGCGACAGGGCTTTTAAGTTATTTTGTACTTCCCCGATTGCCTGTTTCGTGTTATTATCGAACAGCAAAGCAATAAACAAACGCATATTTTTTCTCCGAAAAGGACTGATAGATACGGATTATCTCTTAATACGCTCCGACCGGCGCTCACTTTCCCTGTCCGTGGACAGGGACGCGCGCGTCGTCGTGCGCGCGCCGTACGGCTTGTCTGTGAAAGATATCGAACATTTCCTTGCTCAAAAACAGGACTGGATCGAGAAACAGACGCGGCGCGCACAAGAGCGCAGCCGCGACGTTTTCGACATCCCCGCCGACAAAATGCCCGCTGTTAAAAAAGCGCTGGCCGAAGAACTGCTGCCGCTCCTTGAGCGGTACATCGCCCTGACGGGACTTATGCCCAAAAGCGTCCGTATCACCAATGCCAAGACGCGTCTGGGAAGCTGCGGCGCCGACGGCGCGGTCAATTTTTCTGTCTATTTATATAATTTCCCGCCCGAGGTCAAGGAATACGTCGTGCTCCACGAGCTGGCGCACATTGAGCACAAAAACCACGGCGCGGCGTTTTACGCGCTCATAGCGCGGCATATGCCCGACTACAAGGCGCGCGTGTCCTTGATTAAAAACATATGACTATTTAAAGAAAAACATATAGACGAGCGCGCCGATAATCCCCGCGCTTAAAGCGGCCGCTATGGCGGCGCGGAGCTTTGAGACGGGGAACTTTCCGACGGTCTTTCCCGTGCGGCCGTTGACCATGAACTGATAAATCTTACCCTTATAGGTGAATGACGAAAGCCAGACGGGCAGCAGAAGGTACTTAAAGGTTATCTCGGAAAATTCGGTGGTGAAGCGGACATTTGAAACGTTCGTCGTGAAATGCTCGTTGCCGATGCGCAGGCGGATGTTCTTGCCGATCGGTTTTTCGCACGTCGCCTTCGCCTGTTCCCACGCGTCCTCAAGACCGACCGAATACTGCTCGGCGGGAAAGCCCGCGATGTATTCCGGCGAATACGGCACGCTGTTGTCGGTGTCGTAGGGCGCGAGCTGCTTCATCATTTTTTTGTTGTGGTTATCCGAGGCGGAAACCAGAATATCGTTAAAGAACTGATGGTGCGTACCCTCGGCAATGATCGTATTATTCATGTTCTTAAGCACCACCTGCAGCGCGAATTTACCGACGGCGACGCTGGGAATCCATGACCGGCGCGTGTCGGTCGTCGTCTGTATGGCGCCGCCGGGCTTGCAAAAGCCCCTGTACGCCGACGCCGTGGCGGTATCAAACGTCCAGAACGGCAGATAGACGCCCTTAATTTCCTTCGGCTCGGCGCTTCTTTTGGCGCCGATGGGGCAAAACAGCATTTTGCCGAGCCATTTCTTAAAGCTCCCCGCCGCCTGCTCGACGGTTACCGTAAACGGACAGACGCCGTTCGGCGCCAAAACGTCGACAGTCTGCACCTCGGAGACCTGATTGGAGCCGCAGTACAGGCATTTGCCGGAAAGCTGCATATAATCATAGATCGTCCGCCCCCCGCATGAGCCGCACACAACGGTTTTTGTCTTGACGCCCCAGTTTCGGCTCCCGCGGCGCCGCTCGGTTTCAAAGTCAACCTCCTTAGCCTTGTTGCCGCGTCTGTGCGTCTTGAGCTTTTTACTGCTGCCGCAGTACGGGCAATGCAGCATCAGCGTTTGGGGATCGTAATCCATGGTGCCGCCGCACGCCTCGCACTTCTGCGCCGTCTCCTCGGCGGCACGAGCTGTAATTTCTCCGGAGGAAAAATACTGGTCCTCCTCATAGCCGCTTTCGCCGGTCTTTTCGACCCGCCCGCAGACGGCGCAGAACCAGCCCTTGGTCACGGGGTTATATTCCATAGTCAGCCCGCACGCCTTGCACACCCTGTGCGGCGCGGCGGTTTCTTTTTCAGCCATAGTGACGCCTCTTATTTAAAAATCTCCTCTTGGGTGATGACCTTGACACCGGCGTCCTTTAAGACCGCGACGGCCTTTTCCCTGTCGTCGGGGCGCAGGATGACATACGCCTTGCCCGGCTCGCGCGTGATAAAGGCGTAGGCGTACTCGATATCGACGTCGCCGTCGCGCAAAGTCGCCATCGCGCCGGCAAACGCGCCGGGGCTGTCGTCTACGGCGATACCCACGACGTTCGTGATCGACACGGTGACGTCGGCGCCTTTCAGGACGAGGCTCGCCCTCTCGGGATCGTCGACGATGAGCCGCAGAATGCCGTAGTCGGCGGTGTCGGCTATTGACAGCGCGCGAATATCCACCCCATGCTCCGCGAGAATACCCGTGATCTCGGCGAGACGGCCTTTTTTATTTTCTACAAAAACGGATAACTGCTTAATAAACATTTTTATCCTCCTCGCTAAATCTTACGGTTGTCAATGACCCGCACGGCCTTGCCCTCGCTTCTGGGAAGCGAGCGCGGCTCGACGAGCTTCACGCCCGCGGCGATATTCAATACCGACATGAGCTTTGCCTTGATGGTCTGCTCGGTCCTATCGATATCGCGTACCGCGTCGGAGAACATCGCGTCGGTCATTTCGATTTTAACGGTCATGGTGTCGAGGCTGTCCTTGCGGTCAACGATAATTTGATAGTTAGGCTCTAAGCCGCAGGAGAGGATGACGTGCTCGACCTGCGACGGGAACACGTTGATGCCGCGGATGATCAGCATATCGTCGGTGCGTCCTCTGGGCTTGTGCATGCGTACTAATGTCCTTCCGCATGCGCACGTCTCGTGCGTCAGAGCGGAAATATCCCTCGTGCGGTAGCGGATAAGCGGCAATGCCTCCTTGCCGATGCAGGTGAACACCAGCTCGCCGAAGGTGCCGTCGGGCACGGGCAGCAGCGTTTCGGGGTCGATTATTTCCGGATAGAAATAGTCCTCGCAGACGTGCAAGCCGTCCTTCATGCGGCATTCGTAGGAGACGCCGGGTCCGGCTATTTCGGACAGTCCGTAAATATCATAGGCGTCGATGCCGAGCAGGCGCTCGATTTGCAGGCGCATATTTTCGCTCCACGGCTCGGCTCCGAAGATACCGGCGCGCAGCGGCAAGGAGTCGGGCGAAACACCCATTTCACGCAGCGTTTCGCCAATATACATAGCATATGACGGAGTGCAGCAGAGTATGTTCGAGCCGAAATCCTGCAGAATCAGCACCTGACGGGCGGTGTTGCCCGACGAGACAGGGATCGCCGTCGCCCCGAGCTTTTCCGCGCCGTAGTGCAGCCCCAGTCCGCCGGTGAACAGACCGTACCCGTAGGAGATGTGGATATAGTCCTCCTTCGTGCCGCCGGCGGCCGCGATGGCTCTGGCGCAGCCGTCGCTCCAGATATCGACGTCGTTGCGCGTATAGCCGACGACCGTCTGTTTACCCGTGGTGCCCGACGAGGCGTGAATGCGGATAAGGTCGCTTTTAGGCACGGCAAACAGGCCGT
>CAYYFY010000177.1:0-4895 GCA_964471035.1 uncultured Eubacteriales bacterium | reverse complement strand
ACGGCGCTGTGACCGTAATACGCCGCCCGCTCGACAAGCAATGACACGTCGGTCATAGCGTCCATGGCGGACATATTGGTGTGCAGATGAAGCTCGATACGCTTGTCCGGCGCCGAGTCGGGCACGATATACTTTTTAACGCCTGACACCGCCTTGGCGCGGATGACGTAATCGTTGGCGTAATCGTCAAACGTGATGTCGCCCTCGATGATAACCGTCTTGCCGACGTCCATATTCTCGCTGAGAGAGGCAAGCGACTCGCGTGCGTCAAAAAACTTGAGGCGGTACGAGCCGGTATAGTCGGTGATGACAAAGCTGAGGATAAGATTTCTCCCGTCCTTGGTGACGCGCTCGTCCTTGCTGATGACGTCGCCCCATATGACGACGCGACCGTCCTGAAACGAGGTATCCTTCATATGGACGGGCGTTTTTTTAATAGCCTTGCCCCAGAGCGGACGCACGGTCTCAAAAAACAGCGGAAACCCGTCGATGAGCTTATGCTCCTTTGCGGGCGGCGGCGCTTTACTGGCAGCGGCGGCATTCTGGCGTTCTAAAAGCTTGGCGTTGTCGGTCAGCCCGTTCTCAAAGGTTACCCCAACCTTCACGCCGTAGCAGTCAAAAATCAATTCGCCGATACATGTCCCGATCCCTTCGGCTTCTAAAATATCCTTTCCGCCGTGAACAAGCGTTATCCGGATGTCCCTCGAGGAGCCTATAATCCCCAGCGGTTTTACAGACTCGCTCATTGCCGCCTTAGCGCCGTCGAGAAATCCGTTGGCGGCCGGAAAACGGGATTTGACAAGCTCGAACAGCGCCTCAACGCCCTGTGCGCAGAAAGCGTCCGCCGGAAGCGTATACGCGAGGTTTACCTTTGTAAGACCGAGCGCCTTTTCGATCTCCGCGGCGGCGTCTTTCAGTAAAGCCACATCTGAAAACGCCGACAGCGCCAAAACGGCGCTCAGCGTTCTCTCTTTCTTATTGACACTAAGCCCGCTCAAAGGTGCTTCATTCAGCGCGGGGGTGTCGGTATAGCCGCCAAACAACGCGGCAAATACGGTATTCATAAACTTTCAATTTCCTTTATCAATTCATTGACGATGTCGTCTTCGGGAACTTTCCTGAGAATTTCCCCTTGCTTGAATATAAGCCCGCAGCCGTCGCCGCCGGCGATGCCGATGTCCGCCTCAAAAGCCTCCCCGGGACCGTTGACGATACAGCCCATCACTGCGATTTTAAGCGGTTTATGTACATCCCTTACCGCCTCCTCGACGCGGTTTGCCAGAGAGACAAGGTCAATCTGCGTCCTGCCGCAGGTCGGGCAAGAAATAACCATCGGCGTCCTCACGCGCAGCTCAAGCGCTTTGAGTATGTCAAAGCCCGCCTCGATCTCGCTTACACAGTCGCCGGTTATGGATACGCGTAAAGTGTCGCCGATGCCGTCGGCAAGGAGCGCGCCGATACCGATGCTCGATTTTATCAGCGCGCTGCGCTCGGTTCCCGCCTCGGTAACGCCTAAGTGGAGCGGATACGCGCACTCACCCGCCAAAAGGCGGTATGCCTCGATCATATTCTTTACGTTAGAGGATTTGATGGATACGACAATATCCGTAAAATTACACGCCTCAAGCAGGGCGATATGGCGCATGGCGCTCTGCACCATGGCAGCCGGAACGGGACCGCCCCACTTTTCGAGCAAGTCCTTTTCGACCGAACCGGAATTGACGCCGATACGAATCGGCACGCTCCGCTCTTTACAGGCGTCCGCGACGGCGGCGACCCTGTCGGGCGAACCGATATTCCCGGGATTGATGCGGATTTTCGACGCGCCTGCTTTTAAACTTTCGAGGGCGAGACGGTAATCAAAATGGATGTCGGCGACGACAGGTATTGCCGCCGCTTCGCAGACCATCGCAAACACGCTGACCGCCTCTTGATCCGGCACGGACATACGGATAATCTCGCATCCGGCCTCCTCTAGTCCTCTTAGCTGTTTAAGGTTTCCCTCGAGGTCATGCGCCGGAGCAGAGAGCATAGACTGCACGAGCACGGGCAGACCGCCCCCGATACTGACGCCGCCGATACGGACGGTCTTGCTGACGCGTTTCATCCCATTATCCCTCGCTACAGTTTTTTCATAATATCGCTTACGGTGATGACGGCCATAAATATGAGCAGCAGCACAAAACCGGTGGCGTGGACGTATCCCTCATACTTCCTGCTGATAGGCTTGCGCCGGATGGCTTCAATGGTAATGAAGAAGAGACGTCCTCCGTCAAGTGCCGGCAGCGGCAGCAGATTGAATACGCCGACGTTGATGGTGATATACGCCAGCAGCGTGAGCGCCGTTTCGATTTTTTCCTTGATAGTAGCCGCCGACGCGGTCGTATCGGCGATAGCCGAGATCGTACCGACGGGTCCCGACATATCCTTGAGCCCGTACCGTCCGGTCACCATATCGACCAGCGACAGCCTGACAAGCTGCACAATGGACGCGGAATCGAGCACGGCGTTCTTTAAGACGTTTGATACGGTTTTTTCCACGCCGACGAAAATGAAGTCCATCTGGACATATTCGCGCCCCTCGTATTCAAATGTACCGAATTTGACGTTGTTCACCTCAACTATCTGCCCGCCGCGGCGCACGGTGAAGTCCACGGTGCTGTCGCTGTCGCGCACGAGGTTGAAACCGATACCGCGGTATGAATAGATATAGGTGTCGTTGATTTTTATGATCTCATCGTCCTTTTGCAGTCCGTATTGACTGCTGACGGCGTTTTCCTCAAAATAATTGATGGTGCGCGTACCGGAGAGACTGCCCATCGACAGCACGACGGCGACGACCACGACGCCCAAAATCACGTTGAGCACCGCTCCGGCGGCAACGATGATAAAGCGCTGCCAGCACGGCTTTTTATAGAACGCCCGCTCGTCCCCGCTCTCGGAATCCTCACCCTCCATGTTGCAAAAGCCACCTATCGGGAAAAGGCGGAGGGAGTATAGCGTTTCACCCTTCTGAAATTTCAGCAGCTTTGGACCCATGCCTAAGGCGAACTCGTTGACCTTGACCTTAAAGAGTTTGGCAAAGGAAAAATGACCGAACTCATGGATGGCTATTAAAATACCGAAAAGCAGTATGGCCAACAGATACGGCCATACCGCGCTCCAAAGGGAAGAAATAGACGCTGTGAGCTGGAACAAATAAATCACCTCAATAATTGTTGTACCGCATTTCTCATTAGTATGTCCGTATTTTCTATATCTTCTACTGAAAATTCTAAAACATCCGGCGCCTGCCGCACTGCTTCTCCGACAAGCTCGCCGATTTTAAGAAACGGGATTTTCCCCTCGCAGAATAAACGGTTGGCCTCCTCATTGGCGCTGTTCAAGGCAGCGGGAACTAGCCCGCCGCGTTTGATGGCGTCACGGCAAAGTCCAAGGCAGACAAATGTGTCGTAATCCGGTTCAAAAAATGTCAGCGTCCCGATTTCGGCGAGATTGAGCTGCGGCTCCAGGGACGGCAGACGCCGCGGATATGTCAGAGCGAACTGGATGGGCAGACGCATATCGGGAACTCCGAGCTGCGCGATAACGGAGTTGTCGTCGTACTCGACAAGCGAGTGGACGATGCTCTCACGGTGAACGACTATATCCACCTGCTCCGGCGTGACGCCGAAGAGCCAGACGGCTTCAATCAGCTCAAGCCCTTTGTTGAACATTGTAGCAGAGTCGATGGTTATTTTTTGTCCCATCGCCCAATTCGGATGATTGAGCGCGTCTTTCAGCGTAACGTTTTTTAGTTCCTCTTTTTTCTTCCCGAAAAACGGTCCGCCCGAAGCCGTGAGGATAACGCGTTTGAGCGACCTCTCCGGCGGGCAGCCGAGTAAGCACTGGAAGATAGCCGAATGCTCGCTGTCTACCGGCAATAGCGCCACGTTGTTTTTTTTAGCCGCGGCGGTCACAAGACTTCCTCCCGCGACGAGCGTCTCCTTATTGGCAAGAGCGACTGTTTTTTTCGCCCCGATAGCCGCCAGCGTGGGGCGCAGCCCCGCCATACCGACGACCGCGTTCAGCGTGATGTCGCCTTTCTCTTGCGCCGCGCACTCGCAGACGCCCTCAAGTCCCGCGACAACGCGGACATCCGTATCGCGCAGCCGTACCTTTAAATCGGCGGCCGCTTTTTCGTCAACGACAGCAACAAGCTTCGGACGAAACTCACGCGCCTGCGCTTCAAGCAGCGTTACGTTCGCGTACGCGGCAAGCGACACAACTCTGTACCCCTGCTTTCTCGCCACATCGAGAGACTGCACGCCGATGGAACCGGTCGAGCCGAGCAGGTTTATGCTTTTTGTCATGACAGGCAAAGGACAAAGGAATAGAGGACCGGCATGACAAACGCGAAGCTGTCCAAACGGTCCATAACGCCGCCGTGGCCGGGGAACAGCGTCCCGAAATCCTTGACATTGTAATTCCTCTTGAGTGTGGAGGCAGACAAATCTCCAGCCATGCTGACGGCTGACAGCAACGGCGCGAGCAGCGCTATATGAAGATACGACGGTCCCGTGCCTATATCAAACACATACTTTTTAAACACAAGGAGCAACAGAAGACTCATAGCCGTCGCGCCGACAACGCCGCCTATTGCGCCCTCGACGGTTTTTTTCGGGCTGATCTTAGGGCAAAGCTTGTGCTTGCCGAGCTTGCTGCCGACGAAAAACGCGAACGTATCGGTCAGCCACGAGCAGAACATGCCCAACAATATGAAAAACAAGCCGTCGAACTTTGTGTATATCGGATAGTTCTCATGGATGTCCCGCAGCAGAATGACCGTTGAAAACGAGAAAGAAACCGTGATCGACGTGAAAGCCGCGATGACGACCTGTTCAAATTTCACCGTT
>CAYYFY010000176.1:0-4934 GCA_964471035.1 uncultured Eubacteriales bacterium | reverse complement strand
ATCTTAAATGGCAGCCCCTCCGGCGACAACGGCTACAAGCTCGAAAGCCTGTTCTCCAACATCAGTCAGTCAAATTATGCCGCCTATATCAGTGAAATCGAGAAAAGAACGCTGTATACAACGGGCGTCGATCTGCTGCCGACCGATAAAATTTTAACGCTGATGACCTGTACCTATGAATTCAAGAACGCCCGTCTGTTCGTCATCGCGCGTATGGTACGCGACGGCGAGGACGCCTCTGTCGATCTGTCGGGCGTTAAGGAAAAGACAAAGCCGATTAAATATCCGCAAGCCTATTACGACAAACGCGGTAAGACAAACCCATACGTCAACGATACAAAATGGTATCCCAACTGACAGGAGGAAGCTTAATGGTCATTCGCTTTTTATCACTGACGGACGGCGGCGATCTTGAAACCAAATCCAAGGAACTGATCCTCAAAAAGCTCTCTGCCGACGACAGCGCGCACTTCGAGAATTATACCGACAAAAACGCGATGCTCGAAGCTGTCGGGGGCGCTTTAGAGACAGCCGACGCCGTCGTGCTCGGCGTTTCTTCACCGTTTTATCCGAGCTTTAAAAAAACGCTCATCGACGTTTTCGGATTCGTGTCAGAGGAGAACGAGCGCGTCAGGGAGTCCTTCGGGCTCGCGGACGCTCCCGTGGAGCAAGTCAGGGCACACAGCCTCATGCCGGTCGGAGCCAATCTGCTTTTGACAGAGGACGGCTTATACGCGGGGTTTTCGATTGAATCCGAGGGACAGACCATTGCTTTGCTGCCGCTTGACGACGTCAGGATTGGTCACCTGCTCAAAACGGGCTATTTCCCGTTTTCGGGGATAGCCGCATTGGAACCGCCTGAACCGATCGAACCGGAGGAGCCTACCGAACCGGAGGAGCCTACCGAACCGGAGGAGCCGATCGAACCGGAAGAACCGATCGAACCGCCTGAACCTATTGAACCGTTTGAACCGTTTAAACCGATTGAACCGTTTAAGCCGTTTGAACCGTTTGAACTACATGAATCAATCGAACCGTTTGAACCGTTTGAACCGTTTGAACCGTTTGAACCGTTTGAACCATTTAAACCGTTTGAACCGATCGAATCGCTTGAACCGATCGAACCGCTTTTACCTGACACGTCGGCGCCCACCCGCGCCATGTGGATCAGCGCCGAGGCGCTTTCCTCCGCCGAAAAGACCGCGGCTCTGCTCAGAGATAACTATTTTAAAGTGGGCGTTCCGGCAAACGGTCCGTCCGAATACCTGCGCGATCTGCTCGGCACCTGCGGCGATTATGAGGATCTGTTCCGCTTCACGCCGCTCATCGAGGATAAGGACGGGCAGAAGCCCGGCGAATACACCGCGCAGATAGCCAAAATCGCCCGCGAATTCGTCGGGGCAGACCTTGGAGCCTCGGTCTCAAACGTTTGCGAGGAGGAAAACGAGGAGGGCATCAGAGAAACCTTCGTCTTTATCTGCGTCGCCGACGGACAAAAGGCGGTCGTGCGCAAGCTCTTTGCCAATCCCGGGGAAAGCGAGGGCGCGCTGCTGACGGAAGCCGCCTCGGAGCTGCTCGCGCTCATCGGCAAAACCGCCGCGGACCTCGCGGTAATTAAAGACGCACTCTACGGCGGAGCGCCCATCCCGCGAACCGACGAGAACGGCAAACCGATTATAAGCCCGTCGAAAGATCCGCCGATCGCCGGTATCGGCCGCACCGGCGTGATCGCCACGCTGATTTTTCTGATGCTCGCACTGCTTATAAGCATTGCTTTGGGCCTGCATTTCAGCGGTGTATTCGGCGGTGATACCACTACTGACGACAGTTTTTCATCCTCGGCGGGGACCACCGCGGACAGTTCGTTCCTTGATATTTTGACCGGACTGTCGACGACAAGTGAAACGACAGCGACTTCTTCGACATCCGTCGCGACTTCGGGTACCTCGGCGACCTCGGGAACTTCGACAACCGCCGGCAGTACGGGAGCCTTGACAACCGCCGGCAGTACGAAAACTTCGACAACCGCGAGGGTTACGGGAGCCTCGACAACCACGAGGATTACGGGAGCCTCGACAACCGCAGCAACATCATCGGCGACTTCGACAACCGCGCCCGACTGATAAGGTAATCATCAAAGCATACCCTGATTTACGGAGGTAATATAACTATGGCGATTCTGGTTACGGGCGGGGCGGGTTATATCGGCTCGCACACCTGCGTCGAATTGCAAAAAAGCGGGTACGATATCGTCGTGCTCGACAATCTGTACAACAGCACACAGACGGCGCTCGACCGCGTTAAAAACATCACCGGAAAGGATTTTCCGTTCTATAACGCGGACATCCGCGACCGCGAGGCTTTGCGGCGCGTGTTCGACGCGCACAGCATCGAGGCGGTCATCCATTTCGCGGGCTTAAAAGCCGTCGGCGAGTCGTGTGAGATACCGCTTGACTATTACGAGAACAACGTCGGCGGCACCGTCACGCTCTGTCAAACGATGCTCGAATACGGCTGTAAAAAGCTTGTATTCAGCTCATCGGCCACCGTGTACGGCGGGAACAACCCCTCGCCGCTCAATGAGGATATGCCCGTCGGGGCGACTACCAATCCCTACGGCACGACCAAATATATGATCGAAGTCATCTTAGACGACCTGTGCAAGGCGGACAGCGGCTTCTGCGCCTGCCGCCTGCGCTATTTCAATCCCATCGGCGCTCACGAGAGCGGTCTCATCGGCGAGGACCCGAACGGCATCCCCAATAACCTGATGCCCCGCATCACCCAGACAGCCATCGGGAAGTTCCCGTTTCTGCCCGTCCGCGGCACCGATTACGACACCCCTGACGGCACGGGCGTACGCGACTATATCCACGTCGTCGATCTGGCGAAGGGACATATCAGGGCACTGAATAAAATTATGAACGAAACCGGTCTTTTCACTTATAACCTCGGCACCGGCACCGGCTACAGCGTATACGACCTCGTCAGAGCCTTTGAAAAGGCGTCGGGGCTGCATATCGAATGCAAAGAGGAGCCACGCCGCCCCGGCGACATCGCCGTCTGCTACTCGGATCCGGGCAAAGCACAGCGCGAGCTTGGCTGGAAAGCGGAAAAGTCGCTTGACGATATGTGTACCGACGCATACCGCTGGCAGAAAAATAACCCGAACGGATACCGATAACATGAGCTGCCCCTATCATTCCCGCGACAAAAGGCACAAATCCGTCTTCGGCGCTTTAAAAGCCGGAGAGGCCGCGCGCTTTTCCATCCTTCTCCCCCGCCCATTGTCATGCAGCGGGGCTTATTTTGTCGTGCGTAAAGAGTTGGGGGAAAAACGAACCCTTGAGCTGTCGTGGAGCGGTCTTTGCGAGGACGGGACAGAAGAGTGGTGGGGCTGCGACTACGCCTTTCCCGATGCCGGCGTCTGGTTCTATCATTTTGAATACCGCACCCCGTACGGCACCGGCAAAATTTTTCTCAAATCAGCCGGTATGGGCTTTTTTCTGCCCGACGGCGAAGAGTGGCGGCAGGTGGTATATGACCCTGACAATACAACGCCCGAATGGATTAAGGGCGGGATCATGTACCATATCTTCCCCGACCGCTTTTTTGGCTTTGCCGACAAGAAAGACAACGTACCGAATGATCGCGTTTTGCACGGCAGTCCCGACGAGCCGCTGATCTGGAAGCCTGATGAACATGGAGAGGTCAAAAACAACGACTATTACGGCGGCACCCTGAACGGTATCACCGAAAAACTTGATTACTTGAAATCCCTGTCGGTGACGGCGCTTTACCTGAACCCGATCTTCGAGGCGCACGCGAACCACCGCTACAACACCGCCGACTATACGAAAATTGATCCGCTCCTCGGAGATGAAACCGCTCTGAAACGGCTCTGCGCCGAGGCAAAAACACGGGGCATCCGCGTCATTTTAGACGGCGTATTCAGCCATACGGGTGCGGACAGTCTCTATTTCAACAAAGAAAAACGCTATGGAGACGGCGGCGCGTACAACGATGTAAACAGCCCGTACCGTAAATGGTACACCTTCACCGACAGCGGCAAATACAAGTGCTGGTGGAATATCGAGAGCCTGCCTGAGCTTGTAGAAACCGAGCCGTCGTACTTAAGCTTTATCACAGGTACGGACGGTATCCTGAAAAAATGGCTCGCCGCGGGCATCTCCGGCTGGCGGCTCGACGTCGCCGACGAGCTCCCCGACGTGTTTCTGTACGCGCTGTACAGGAGCGTCAAGGAGGAGGACTCCGAGAATCTGATCATCGGCGAGGTCTGGGAGGACGCCACCAACAAGTTCAGCTACGGTCAAAAGCGGCGCTATCTGCTCGGCGGGCAGCTCGACGGCGTCATGAATTATCCGTTTGCCGACGCCATCCTCGCCTTTTTACGCGGCGGATCCGCCGAGGAGTTTATGGAGAGCGTCTTACAAATCTGCGAAAACTACCCAGCCCCCGCCTTAAACGCGTTGATGAACCACATCGGCACGCACGACACCGCGCGCATACTCACCCGCCTGACCGATGAAACGTCCGATAAAAAGCCGCGCGCCATCGAGGCGCGGTACCGCATCACGCCCGCAGAGTACGAACGTGGAAAAACGCTCTTAAAAGCCGCCGCGACACTCCAGTACACCCTGCCGGGCTTTCCGTCTGTCTACTACGGCGACGAAACCGGCATGAGCGGCGGCGGCGACCCGTTCAACCGCGCCTGCTATCCGTGGGGACATGAAGATAAAGAGCTGCTCGAATACTACAGGATGCTCGGGCGTCTGCGCGCTTCCCTGCCCTGCCTTAGGGAGGGCGCTTTCGTGCCGGTCTCGGCGATGCTCGGCTGCGCCGCGTTCGCCAGAGAATGCAAAAAAACAGGCGCAGGTATTCTCGTCATCGTCAATCGTAATAATCACGGTATC
>CAYYFY010000175.1:0-5027 GCA_964471035.1 uncultured Eubacteriales bacterium | reverse complement strand
CCCTGTTCTATCAGCGAGGCGTAACTATAACGCTCCATAAGCACATATATGCCATCATAATCGGCCGCGCCTCCCGCTTTCATGACCTCATCGTTTTTTATCCTGTCGGTAACGATGTCCTTAAAATGCCCGACCATGTTTTTTCCGGCGTCGGCGCGTTCTTCGGGAGTTAAAACCGCGCCGTATTTCTCGTGCAGAAACTGACTGACCTCAACGCCCTGACTCACCCCGTTAATGGAAAGACGATTAACACAAAAGTCATAGATGTAGATACTGAAAAACAGAATGATAAACAGCAGGACGGCAAGGGTCCTCACAGGACTGAAAATCTTTTTCAATTCACACAGTATAACGCGCATACAGCTTTCCCCTTTCTTTAAAGAAGCTCTTTGCTTTTATTTTTCTTCAGTGCAACCGCCGCGGCGGCTACCGACAAAATAAATAGCGGCACTAAGACGTAAAATTCAATATATCTTATCGGTATTGAGGCGGAAAGGCTCAGGTTTTCCCTAAAAAAGTCCTCCATCGCAAACGTGTAATTCAGACAGCTGCGGGAAAGAACCGTAAGCGCGGCGGCAGCCGGAATCGCCTTGAGCAGCATCGAGATGATTTTTGAATTGTAATGCGATGCGATGAATACGACAGACGCTACTACCGGCGTGAGTATGTACACAATCCCCATTTGGCAGAGAAGATACCCGCCGAATGTGCCGGAGTACCAAAAGGCGGCATATTGATCCGTTACCATGAAGGAGTTTAAAAGACAATCCGTATATCCCCCTGCGTCACTGGACAGAAAGAACGCCGCGTACAGAATGATTTCCATCGTCACGATAAGAAAAGCGGCGGCAAGATACGCCGCGTACTGGCTTTTTATCAGCGGTCTGCCCTTCCTGCTCGTATACTGCAGCAGCCTTGCGCCGGTCGCATTGTCCGTTGTCAGCACGGGAGCAAGCAGCGCGAAAAGCGAAAGCGCCATAAGCGTCGCGCAGCCGTTTGCAGCCGCGTTAGTCTGATGGACAATCATCCATGGTAAAAGGCTGTCAATCTCATCGCCGGTAAAGATTTCACGGCATCTTTTTGTAACGGCGGCGTTTTTACCGTGTGTCAGCTGCCAAAATTCGCTGCTATCGGCGTCCGGATCGTCATGAAAACTGTCATACACGCTAAACAAACTCCGGCTGTTTTCAATCCCGTAATACGCCGCGGAGAGTTGGCGGTTCTGATTTCTCAGCGCTTCAAACCGTTCGAGCGCCTCATCCTCATATTCTGTAAGCGTGTAGTCAAGAAGCGGATTATAATCCTTGTGACCGTTGGTGGTAATTTCTTCTGAGGACATTCCATGACTTTTCATGCGTTCAATTTCTTTTTTCTCATAAAGCCGCTGTATTCCGTCATAATCTAAAACGCCGTTCTTCGAAAACCATTCGTCGTTTTTTAGCGCTTCGCTTATGGTTTTACCATACATTGCGATGATTTTTTGGGGAGCCGTTTTCCGCTCTGTTTCGTCAAGCTCGTTTCCGTAGAGCGTTTCAAGAGAATTGGCATTGTATCCCCAGGTGAAATTGGATATTGCTGACAATACCGCAAACAGGACTATACACAGGAGAATAAAAAGCGTTCTTAAGGGGCTGAATATTTTTTTAAGTTCAAACAATATAACGCGCATACAGTGTTCCCCTTAATTATGAAGCTCTTTTCCTCTGTTTCTTTTCAGTACAACCGCCGCGGCGGCAACTGACAGCGCCAAAAGCAGCAGTACCGCGTAGACTTCTATATATTTTACCGGTATCAGCTGTGAAAGACTCGAATGACTCACCCAACCGGCGTCCAGCGCAAACGCGTAGTTGAAAATAAGATACGAAAAAACTGCAAGCGCGGCGGCGATCGGAATCGCCTTGAGCAGCATCGAAATGATTTTTGAATTGTAGTGGGATACGATGAATACGACGGACGCTGCTACCGGCGCAAGGATATACGCGATTCCCGCAAGGCAGAGAAGATACCCGCCAAATGTACCGACGTACCAAAAGGCAGCCTCGCGTATTTCCCTAAATGAGTTTATTAAACAATCCTTAAATAACCCCTCGTTACTGCTGAGAAACAGCGCCGCGCACAGGACGATTTCCACCGTCATGATAAGAAAAGATGCCGCAAGGTATGCCGCGTACTGGCTTTTCAAAAGCGGTCTGCCCTTCTTGCTCGCGTACTGCAGCAGCCTTACGCCGGTCATGTTGTCCGTTGTGAGCAGCGGTGAAAGCAGCGCGAAAAGCGAGAGGACAAAAAACGCCGCGCCAAGCGGAAGGGAACTGAATATTCCATGAGTCGTTTCCACAGAAAGCAGACTGTTAAGCTCAGCACCGTTGAATATTTCACGGCATCTCTCAATAGCGGCGGTGCTTTTACCGTCTGACAAACCATCAATCACGTTATTTTGGTATTCCTTGTCGTTATGAAGCTTGTCATATTCATCAAAAAAAGTTTGAGTTCGTTCAATCGCGGTATATGCCCTTGCTATTTCGCGGTTCTGCCTTTGCAGCACCATATACCGTTCGAGCGCGTTTTTTTCATAATCGGTAAGCGTGTAGTCTGAAAGCGGATTATACTCCTTATGACCATTGGCGAGAATATCCTCCGTTGACATTCCTGTTTTTTTCATTTCGGTAATTTCGTCTTTCTCTTTAAGCCGCTTTATCCCGTCATAGTCCAAAATTCCATTCTTTAAAAACCATTCGTCGTTTTTAAGCTCCTCGCTTACGATTCCATGATATATTTCTATTACTTTCGGCTGAGCCTCTTTACGCTCCGTTTCGTCAAGCTCGTTGCTGTACAGGGTTTTAAGCTCGTATGAAGGGGTTGGGAGGAGGGACGTTTTCCAGGAAAAAGAGGAGGCGGCAAATTCGGCAAAAAACAGGGCAATAAGAAGAAAAATAAAAAGCGTTCTTAAGGGGCTGAAAACTTTTTTAAGCTCATACAGAAAAATACGCATCAGCGCACATCCTTTCGTCTGAATCGCCGCGCCGATAAAAGAAACAAAACGGCGAAAAACAGGATATAGAATACGGAAAACACGGTTTCAAAATGCGGTATGATACCGTAAATGCCTCCGTCTGTTAACCAGATGCTTTTTGTATCAATCAGACCATAGGGCGTCATACGGAGTAGAAAATAAAAAATACTCGACAGCGGCGGCAGATTAGAGAATATCGCAGTCACGTTGAGAAACACGGCGAAAGCGAGAACGCCGAACGCGCTGTAGGTGTTTTTCATCAGCGCTCCGAGCACCGCGCCAATCAGCAAAAACACGATTCCGACAAGAAACGAGACGAATGCCGTCTTGAAAAAATATTGACCTATCGTCAGGGACTCCCATGTCAGAAACGGCTGAGAGCCGTCGCCGTAATAAGCGCGGTTGTTAGCCGAGGAAACAAACTGTCCCCATACGCCGCTGAAATCGTTGATCAGAAAAAGTACGGCGTAGCTGATACCGAACACGAGAAGAAACAGAAACATATACGCCAAAAGACACGCCGAAACCTTTTTTTTCAGCAGCCGCCGTCCGGTTTTCGTGGAATAAACCAGTCCCTCGGCTTTGGTCATGTTTTCGTATCCGAGCGAAAAAAGTACGGTCAGAAAGGCTATCAGACACGTCTCGCAGAGCACGAACATTCCGAATCTTGAAAAGACAGATTCGTGTATCTGTGCGGTCATATTGCCGAAATAAACGCTAAGCGCTTCGTCGGACGCCGCCTTTTCGCGAACGACCGGCCGCAGCAGGATAAATTTCAGCCGGAGCAGCTGTTCAGCTGTTTTAGAAATTGGTTTCTCGAACTGATCGCGCGTCTTTGCCGCGCCGTCATAGGCATCCTTGACACTATAGCTGTCAAATATATCCTCTGCCGACTCCATAGACTCCTTTAAGCTCTCATAATACCATTCATTAAAGCCGTCGCTCGGCGGTACAATGCGGTTGAATACCTCCGCATACTGCTCACCGTACTTTGTGCCGGTGATTTTTGTGACGGCGTTTATGTAGTAAATCTGCTCGTTATAGGAATCGGAAACGGCCATGATGATATTGACCGCCAACACAAGGACGATAAACCCCCAGAGCGCGGGCATCGACAAAAGCTTTTTCAGCTCGAAGCCGAGGACACGCACCTTAGCCCACCTCGTCCCTGTAAAGGTACAAAAACACGTCCTCAAGCCCCGGCGCGACAGGTACGGCGCTTACAGGCGGCGCGTCGCTGACAAAGCGCTGTACGGTCTCGTCGGCGTCCTGCCGTTCGGAGAGAAATATGTCCTTTTCGGAGAGTTTTATTGTATTGCCGATTTCAAACAGCCTGCCCTCTAATGGCTTACAGGCGTCGGCGACCGAGCAGTCGCAGAACAGCTTATGACTTTTAAGCATGATGACCTTTGAGGCGATGGTTTCAATATCAGAAACAATGTGCGTCGAAAGGATAATAATCCTGTCGCGCGCCAAATTTGACAGAATATTGCGGAAGCGCACGCGCTCTTTAGGGTCAAGCCCCGCGGTCGGCTCGTCTAAAACGAGGACCTTCGGGTCGTTGAGCATCGCCTGGGCGATGCCGATACGCTGAATCATGCCGCCGGAGAACTTCTTCATTTTTTTATTCGCGTGCTCGGTCATAGATACCATCTCAAGCACCTCGCCGATCCGCTTATTGGTATCTTTTTTCGGAATACCTTTGAGCGCGCAAAGATAGCTCAGATACGCTTTGGGCGTATAGCTCTTGTAGTAGCCGAACTCCTGCGGCAGAAAGCCAATGAGCTCGCGGTACTCCTCATCGAGCTTATAGATGTCCGTACCGTTGTACAGAATTTCCCCCTTGGTCGGGAACAAAAGGGTGACGAGCATCTTGATCAGCGTCGTCTTACCGGCGCCGTTGGGCGCTAATAGCGCGTAGATGCCGCTCTCGAATTCCAGTTCGATGTCCTCTAGGGCGGTAAAGTCTCCATACTTTTTGGTGACGTTCTTAACGGTCAGCATACACTTTTTCTCC
>CAYYFY010000174.1:0-5027 GCA_964471035.1 uncultured Eubacteriales bacterium | reverse complement strand
GCTCCGCCCGCCAGGTCCTGCGCCGCAGATTCGCCCATGACCGGCGCACCGACGCACAGCATACTCTTTACGCCCTGTGCCGGCTTTGTCAAGGATTGGGACATCAATGGCGAAAAGCTGAGCATCGGAATTGTGAGAATAACTGATAGCCAATAATCAAATTAGGAATTAGGAATGAGAAATTAGGAATGTCGGGCGGGGATACCCCGCACCCCATTATAAATAGCGTCGCAGACCCGACACTCCTAATTCCTAATTTCTCATTTTATAAACTTTCAATATTATGACCATCCTTTCTAAGCGAGGCGGAAGTTTTGTCCGGTCGGCAAAGCCGATTCGCATCTTCACCTACGATACGAAAGGACAAAACTTCGGGGTTGAAAGATGAATCTTTCAACCTTCTTACGCAATTTATCCATTGTTTTGTACATAACGGCGAATTATTGTTATATTTTTAACATATCGTTGACATTCAACATAGTATATGATATAAATATTGTAAATAAATTTAACAATGTTAAAGGAGATTTGGTATGCGCGACATATTCAATTTTTCAGCGGGACCTTCCATGCTCCCCGAGGACGTCCTCAAAATCGCAGCCGATGAGATGCTCGACTATCACGGCTCACAGCAGTCGGTCATGGAGATGTCCCACCGCTCGAAGCTGTTCGAGGGTATCATTCAGGACGCCGAAAAGCTGCTGCGCGAGCTGATGAATATTCCGGACAATTATAAGGTCCTGTTTTTACAGGGCGGCGCGTCGGCGCAGTTCGCGGCTATTCCGCTCAACTTCATGAACGGTTCGGGCAAGGCCGACTATATCATCACCGGTCAGTGGGCGAAAAAGGCTTACGAGGAAGCGCAGAAGTACGGCAATGCGCGCGCGGTCGCTTCCTCGAAGGATAAGACCTTTTCATATATTCCGAAAACAAAGCGCGAGGATTTCGACACGGAAGCAGACTATGTCTACATCTGCCTGAACAACACGATTTACGGCACCCTCTTTAAGGCGATTCCCGATACCGGCGACATTCCGCTCATAGCGGACATCTCGTCCTGCTTTTTGTCCGAGCCGCTCGACGTGTCGAAATTCGCCATGCTCTACGGCGGAGCGCAGAAGAATATCGCTCCCGCGGGGCTGGTCATCGCCATCATCCGCGAGGACATGCTCGGCAAGGCGCGTACCATCACCCCGACGATGCTCGACTATCAGATCATGGCTGAAAACGATTCGCTGTACAACACGCCGCCCTGCTATACCATTTACATCTGCAAGCTCGTGCTCGACTGGCTTAAAAACCTCGGCGGCCTTGAGGTCATGAAGGAGAGAAACGAGAAAAAGGCGAATCTCCTGTACGATTTCCTCGACAACAGCAAAATGTTCAAGGGTACGGTCGTACCCGAGGACAGGTCTCTTATGAATATCCCGTTCGTCACCGGCGACGAAGCGCTTGACGACAAATTTGTCAAGGCGGCGACGGCGGCGGGGCTCGTCAATCTCAAGGGACACCGTTCAGTCGGCGGCATGAGGGCGTCCATCTACAACGCCATGCCGTATGAGGGCGTTGAGAAGCTCGTCGCCTTCATGCAAAAATTTGAAGAAGAAAACGTGTGAGGTGACGTGTCGTAATGTTTAATATTTTAACACTCAATAAAATTTCTAAAAACGGTCTGTCCCGTTTTGACAACGGTCAATACAACATCGGCGACAGCTTTGAAAAGCCGGACGGCATTATTGTCCGCTCCGCGGCAATGAACGACATGACTCTTGCGCCCGAAACTTTAGCCGTCGCCAGAGCGGGTGCGGGCGTCAACAATATTCCGGTCGAAAAGTGCACCGCGGAAGGCGTCGTCGTCTTCAACACCCCGGGCGCCAACGCCAACGCCGTCAAGGAAATGGTGCTGTGCGGGATGCTGCTCTGCTCGCGCAAGGTCGTCCCCGCTCTTGACTGGTGCAAAACGCTGAAGGGTCAGGGTGCCGCGGTAGGCAAGCTCGTTGAAAAGGGTAAGAGCGCCTTTGTAGGTCCCGAGATTTACGGCAAAACCTTAGGCGTGGTAGGCCTTGGCGCCATCGGCGTCCTCGTCGCCAACGCCGCGAACGCTTTGGGCATGGAGGTTTTAGGCTACGACCCCTTCCTGTCTGTGGAAGCGGCGTGGAACCTGTCGCGCTCTATAAAGCACATCAACAATCTTGACGAGATCATGGAGAAATCTGACTATATCACGCTTCATCTGCCCCTGAACACCGACACCAAAAATATGATCGGCACGGACAACATCGACAAGATGAAAAACGGCGTACGCATATTAAACTTCGCGCGCGGCGAGCTCGTTGACAGCGCGGCGCTTCTCAAGGCGATGACCGACGGCAAGATAGCCGCCTATGTCACCGACTTCCCCGACGACGCTGTCATCGGCGAAAGCGGCGTCATCGCCATCCCGCACTTAGGCGCGTCTACGCCCGAATCCGAAGAAAACTGCGCCGAGATGGCGGCATTGCAGCTCGCCGATTATCTTGAGAGCGGCAACATCACCAATTCCGTCAACTTCCCGAATGTCGAGCTCGCGCGCGGCAAGGGCACGCGGATCGCTCTCATCCACAACAACATCCCGAGCATGATCAATAAAATGACCGCGGCGTTTACCGCGCAGAGCCTCAACATCGAGAACATGGTCAACAAATCGAAGGGCGAAATCGCCTACACGCTTATTGACACCGAGGCGGCTGTTGACAGCGGCGTCATCGATGCGCTGAAAAGCATAGAGGGCATCAAGAGAGTTCGCGTTATCGAATAGGAGTATTTTCTTATTCGATGGCGGCAAGCGCGGCGTTTTTATAGCGTTCATCCCCTGTCACTTCCCGAATCACTTTGATCTGTTTCGGGAAATCGACAGGGGTATTTTCTTCTCTGAGCTCAATTTCCGCTATCGCCTGATCGCTCCAGAACGGATAGACGTCAATCTCAAAGTATTGCGCGTTATAGGTAAGACAGTACCGCGTTTTGCGAATCTGCCGTTTTCGCGTATCGGCGTCCATTAAAAGCGTCAGGTATTCGTCCTTTGACAGCCGCCGTTCGATCTCAACGCGTTTTATGTCGCTGACCTTGCGTTTCACGGTCAGAAAATAAACAAAGTTACCGTCCGCTCCCCTCTGGCGTACGCGCATTTCATCGCCGTCGCCCGATTTAAGGTACGTCTGGATAATCTCAACGCGCCGACACTTCGGATTGTTCTCAAGCCACGCGGTATCGGGATATTCGATAAGGTATTTCCGTTCAATCTCATACGGCTCCGGCTCGCCCAAAAACGAAGAGATTTCCGCAATCAAACGTTTCATTTTGGTTTCAAAATCGGCGGAGTTGTCGATAACGCGAAAATGCGGATGCCCCGTCCACGCGCCGATGAGCTCATCGTCGAGCGCGGCGGCCTCTTTTAGCGTTTCGGTGCGCGCCGCGTTGTTCTGCGTGGTGTAAAAGCTCTCGGCGCCCTTAGCGGCGGTCACCAGATGAAAGACCGCGTCATAACTGTCGCGCATCTCCACCTCATTGGAGCCGACAGCGCGCAAGACGCAGGAAAATTCGATGCCGGTCATATACGCTTTATTATCAAGCGCTCCCCTGTCGCAGACAATCAGTATTTTGCCGTCCATACTCGCCGCCGCCTCTTCAAAGACACGCTCTTTTTCGATTTGCAGCCGCATCTGGCATGTCTGGTAATCGAGGTTTTCACCGCAGGTCCACGGCGCGACGCCGCCGGTTATACGCTCCGTGGCGGTTTCCGGTACGAACAGTACCGTGTAACCCATTTTCACAAAAGCGTTCTGCACCCAGCTCATCGCCGTGGATTTTCCGGCGCACGGACCGCCCGTAACGACGATTTTCGTGACGGCGGGTTTCTGTTTTTCGCTTTTGAGCTTCAGAAGCTCCTCTATGGGTATTTTGAAAACAGCCGCCAATTTATTCAGCGTATTCGTCGTCGGCTTCGCGTTTCCGTTTTCCCATTTGGATACCGCTTTGCCGGATACTCCGAGCTGCGCCGCCAGCTCGTTTTGAGATAATTTCGCTTGCCGCCGCAGTTCATAAAGCCGGTTACCGAAAATATAATCGTTCATTCACCGTATATCTCTTTCTTCAGTATCTCGACATTTTTCTCCCCGTCGGCGACGATGACCGACGCGCCGTTCTTGCTGGCGAAACGCCAGGTGTCGTCGGCGGGAACGCGCAGCTGCTTGAACTCGAAACCCGCGTACAGCGCCGGAACATATGAAGCGAGCGACCGTACCTCCTTCTTTGTCAGGTCGGTTTTGATCAGCGGCATGATCTCCTTTGCCGCGTCGTACAGCTTGCCGGGCGATGTTTTCGCAAGCTTCCCCATCAGCTCGGTGACGACCTCGCGCTGGCGCTCGGTACGGTTAAAGTCGCTGTCAAGCTTGCGGATACGGCAATACCACAGCGCCTCCCTGCCATTGAGCAGCTGATTTTTGCCGGCTTTGATCTTCGGAAGATTGACGTAGGAGCCGTGCATATACTTCGCTTCCGCCTCAGAAATATCGACTTCTATGCCGCCGACGGCGTCGATCAGCTTTTTAAACATATCGAATGTGATGAGCGCGTAGTTGTCCACGTCAATTTTAAAATTGTATTCTATGGTGTCCATCAGCAGCTCCGGACCGCCGTAGACGTTGGCGGCGTTTAATCGCCCGCTGCCGTTGTCGGGGATATCGACGTACAGGTCGCGCATAAACGAGGTCAGTACCATCTCCTTTGTCAAGGAGTTTATCGACACAATCATCATCGTATCCGAGCGCGTTTCCACTACCTCGTCGCGCGAATCGACGCCGATAAGCAGAATATTTTTCACGCCCGACGAGGACATCAGCTCCGAGGCGGCGATATATTCGTTTTTGTGTTTTTTACCCTTGGCGTAGGAGAGGTCATTGAGCAGTGAATTCATGACAGCGAACCCCGACGCCAGCAGCAAAACGATAACCGCTAAAAGCGCCGCGAGAATCTTCAGCGCTACACGC
>CAYYFY010000173.1:0-5049 GCA_964471035.1 uncultured Eubacteriales bacterium | reverse complement strand
GAAGGGGGCAACGAGCATGGCGCAGCCTAAATCGGCTATGCAGCACGCCGGCCCTCCCGGACCCGGCGGCCGGATGCGTTTTGAAAAACCGAAGAACGCGAAAGCGACCTTTGCCCGCCTGATGACCTACGTTTTTAAGCAAAAGAGCTCTCTCGTGCTCGTGGCGCTGCTTGTCGCCGCAAGCTCGGGCAGCGGCGTGGCCGGAACGTATATGCTGAAGCCTGTCGTCGCAGAGCTTGAAGTCGCCCTGAAGGGCGGGGACACGGCGGCGTGCCTGTCGAAAATCTCCGTGCTGCTCTTTATCCTCGCTGGCATCTATGGCGTAGGCATCGTGTCACAGTATATCTACGCGCGTATCATGCTCAACGTGTCCCACCGTACGCTCAACCTGCTGCGCAAGGACCTGTTTTTACATCTTGAAGACCTTCCGGTCGCCTTCTTCGACAAGCACACCCACGGCGAGCTGATGAGCCGCTTTACCAACGACGTCGATACCATCCGCGAGACTGTCAGCCAGGGTATGGTGCAAGCCGTTGCCTCGCTGGTCACGGTCGTCGGCACGTTCGTGATGATGGCGGTCTTAAGTCCCGTGCTGCTGCTTCTCGTCCTTGTCATGCTCGCGGTCATGCTTTTCGTCATCAAGTTCGTCGGCGGCAGGAGCGCCGGATTTTTCCGCAGACAGCAGGCTGCCGTCGGTGCGGTCAACGGCTTTATTGAGGAGCATATCGAGGGGCAAAGGCAAGTTAAGGTTTTCTGCCGTGAGGAAACAATCAAATCCGAATTTCAAAAGCTCAATGAGGAGTACCGCAGGTCCGCCATCGACGCCAACACTTATGCGAGCGTCATCATGCCCATCATGGGCAATCTCTCCTATATCAACTATGCCCTGACCGCCACGGTCGGCGCGGCGCTGATCATCAGGGGGATCACCTCGCTCGACATCGCCTCGCTCATCTCCTTTTTACAGTACACGCGCCAGTTTTCCCAGCCGATCACACAGGTCTCCCAGCAGTTCAACAACATCTTAGCCGCCTTGGCGGGCGCCGAACGCATCTTCGCCGTCATCGACGAACAGCCTGAGGAGGACGCGGGGACCGTCACGCTCCTGAGCGTATGCGAGGATGGCGGGAGCATAGCCGAATGCGCTCAAAACACCGGCAAGTGGGTCTGGAAAACACCTGAGAAAGACGGTACGGCGGTCTATACGCCCTTACGCGGAGACGTTCGGTTCGAAAACGTCACGTTCTCGTACGACGGAAAAACAGAGGTGCTAAGGGATCTTTCGCTCTACGCGAAGCCCGGTCAGAAGATCGCCTTTGTCGGCTCCACCGGCGCGGGCAAGACGACGATCACCAACCTGATCAACCGTTTCTACGACATCACCGACGGCAGGATCACCTACGACGGCATCGATATTAAGGACATAAAAAAAGACGACCTGCGTCGGTCGCTGGCCACGGTGCTTCAGGACACGCACCTATTCACGGGCACCGTCGGGGACAACATCCGCTACGGCAAGCTCGACGCCTCCGATGAGGAGATCGTCGCCGCCGCGAAGCTCGCCAACGCCGATTCTTTCATCACAAGGCTGCCGGAAGGATACGACACGCTCCTGTCCGACGACGGCGGCTCCTTGAGTCAGGGACAGCGCCAGCTGCTGGCCATAGCGCGGGCAGCCGTCGCCGACCCGCCGGTGCTGATCCTCGACGAGGCGACGAGCTCGATCGACACGCGTACCGAAAAGCTCATTGAAAAGGGCATGGATAAGCTCATGGAGGGACGCACGGTCTTCGTCATCGCCCACCGCCTGTCAACGGTACGAAACGCCAAAGCCATCATGGTTCTTGAGCACGGGAAGATCATTGAACGCGGCAGCCACGAGGAGCTGCTCAATGCTCAGGAAAAATACTATCAGTTATATACCGGACAATTTGAACTAAGCTAACAAATCCGACGCCTTATGCAGCAGATACGTCGCGCCCGCTGTTTTCAGCTCCTCCTCGGTGCCGAAGCCGAAAACCGCTCCGGCGCTGTCGACGCCGGCCTTAAGCGCACCCTCGATGTCGAGATACCGGTCTCCGATCATCAGCGCCCTTGCCTTATCGGTACACCCGAGCATGGCAAGGGCGTTTTCTATCAGCTCTCTTTTATCCGAGCTCGTATTTTCGAGGCTCTCGGCGGACACCGCGTCGTAATAGCGGGAAATATCATGATAATCGGAAATCATCTTCACGAGCCCCTCGGGCTTCGAGGACGCCACGGCGATTTTTTTGCCGCGCTTTTTCAGTTCTAAAAACACCTCAAGCACCCCGTCGTAAAGTGTACAGTCATAGCAGCCGCCCGCGTGGTAGCGCTCGCGGTACTTTTGGACAAGCTCCTTGGCGCGTTCGTCAGATGCGCCGAAATATTTCTTGAAGCTGTCAAAGAGCGGCGGACCGATAAAATTGTCGAGTGTCGCGTCGGCAGCGCCGCCAATCCCGTAAAAATCGAGCGCGTACACGACGCAGCTCTTGATGCTGCGTTCGGTATCCATAATCGTCCCGTCAAAATCGAATAAGTAGTAATCGTAGTCCTTCAAACTATAACCTCCGTTCCGGAATGATTATACACGATTTCAGTCCGTTTGTAAATGTTGCGGACGGCTCATTTTTATGCTACAATCGGGAAAAGGGGTGTCTGTATGAGAATATTCGAGGAATCCGGCGTCAATATCGCCGAAAGCGTTTTGCCTTTTAAACAATTCCGGCTGTTCGCGGATATAAAAAATCCGGTGCTGTCGGACGTTGTCCGCGAATCGCTGATAAAAAACGGCGAGGTTATGCTTCAGAAGCCCTACGCTCTTCTGAGTGCGATCGACTATATGCGCTTCGTGCGCGACGGCGACCGCGCGGTCTATGAAAGTGTGTATTTCGAGCAGCGCGACACCGTGCTCACGCTGCTGCTCGCCGAATACGCCGAAGGAGAAGGGCGTTTCACCGACAAGCTGCTTGAGGGCGTGTGGCATATTTTAGAGGAGACGACATGGGTCGTACCCGCCCACATGAACGCGAAGGTCGGAGAAGTAAGCGCGCTGACAAGGGAATACGCCGCGAGTGTCAAGGTCATCGACCTGTTCTCGGCGGCGACCGGCGCGCTGCTCGCGCTCGTATATCATCTTGTAAGAGACGCTCTTGACAAGGCTTGCCCCGCCGTTTCGGCGCGAATTCTTTTTGAGCTGCGCCGCCGTATCTTCAAGCCGTTTGACTGTAATCCGTTCCACTGGTGGACGGGCGAGTCGGGACTAAAGGTAAACAACTGGAATCCGTGGATTCTCTCAAATATACTGACCGCCGCCGCGCTGTGCGTCACAAAGCAAAGCGAACGCGTTAATATTGTTGAAAAATCGGCGCGGTATCTCGACAACTTCACCGCCGGCTATGCTCCCGATGGCGGCTGCGACGAGGGACCGGGCTACTGGAACGCCGCCGGCGCGTCGTACTTTGACTGCCTCAATCTGTTATATGACCTCTCGGGCGGCAAAATCGACGTATACGGCGTGCCGCTCGTCCGGAGTATGGGCGAATACATCATGAAAGCGCATATCGCCGGTCGGTACTTCATCCCGTTCGCCGACGCCCATGTGAAGCTTATCGCGACTTATCCGCTGATCGCCGACTTCGGCAAAAAGACAAACTCAGACAGCCTGTACGCGTTCGGCGTTTCGGGGTATAAAAGGTACGGCTGTCCGAAGGTCGGCAATAATTTTCCGTACCGATATTTCAAAATTCTGTTTAACACGTTTAAGGACGACATGCCGTATAAACCGCAAAAAAGCGTATTCCTTGAAAACCTCTGCGTGGCGGCGTTCAGGGAAACAGAGGACGAGACCAAGGGGTTATATCTTGCCGTCAAGGGTGGACATAACGGCGAGAGCCACAACCACAACGACGTCGGCAATTTTGTTGTATACGCCGACGGCGAACCGCTGATCATCGACGCGGGCGTGGGCACCTACACGCGCGACACCTTTTCGGATAAACGCTATACGATCTTCACAATGCAGTCGTCATACCATAACCTGCCCGACATCAACGGCACCGCGCAGCGCGCGGGCGAACGCTATGCCGCTGCCGGCGTTCACTGCGACACAGCAGAACAGACAATCTCGATGCAGCTGAAAAACGCCTACCCGAAAGAGGCATCCATTGAAAGCTTTCTGCGCACCGCCTCGCTCAAAGACGGCGCAGTCACGGTTAATGACGACATCCGCCTGACCGAGAAGGGAACGCTGACGTTTAATATTCTTCTCTGCGATAAGCCGGAAAAGGTGACACCCGACGCCGTCCTGCTCGCGCACGGTCGGACGCTGACGTTTTCAAGGGCGCTGTCCGTAAAATGTGAGGAGATACCCCTGACCGACATTGGGCTTGCCCGCGACTGGGAGCGCGAAAAATTATACCGGCTGGTTTTCACAGAGGAAAACACAGCCGGCGGGAACTATACCATAACCATTAAATCGTGATTCTGACGGTATTCATGCCGTCCCCGAAATGATAAGAAACGTCCTTCGCCGATTTGCGGATGATCGTCAGCGGCAGGCTGTTCTCCTCCGAAATCAGGGGATTTTTTTCCTCGCCGGCATAGCTTACCGTCATAGTAGTTTCACCGGTTTCATCGGAATACTCAAGCATATATTCGCTCTGACCGTCCGGCAAAACATTGCATAAAAGCTCCTCGGAGATCAAAAGAGCGGTGTTTATCTTTTTGTCGGTAAACATCTGCTTTCTTAAAAATTGTTCCAGCCGGTCGTTGAACGCGTACAAATCAAACCGCCTGCCCTCTACTGAGTACACGAAGGAACGGATTTTATGAATGAACGCTCTCGTTTTGGGCTTCTGCGGATTGTCAAAAATCTGTTCGGGCGATCCCTCTTCATAAATATTCTGTTCGTCCATGTAGAACACCCGCGTCGACACATCGCGCGCGAATTTCATTTCATGGGTGACTATAAGCATCGTCATGTTTTCGGCGGCAAGCTTCCGTATAACCGCGAGGACCTCGCCGACCATC
>CAYYFY010000172.1:0-5053 GCA_964471035.1 uncultured Eubacteriales bacterium | reverse complement strand
GGGCTCGAACCTATGACCCCTTGCTTGTAAGGCAAGTGCTCTCCCAGCTGAGCTATGCTCCCTTTTGCTCCCTCGCCGAACGCTCTTCGCGGCGACGAGTTATAATATACTATATATTTCCCGCTCTGTCAACAGGTAATTTCGAAAAATTTATCATATAATTTAAAAAATTTTATCACATACAAACTAACGGTAATTATTATTGTGTTATCTTGCAAAATTTTCTTTTTGCTGATATAATAACCTCAAGCTCCTGAAAATTATAATCTGATGAGAGGGTGCGAATAAGCATGAAAACCATACACCTTAAATCTTCTTGGATAATTAAAGCTCCCAGAGATTCTTTATACGCTATAGTGACTGATTTTGAGAATATGCCGAAAAATTTTCCCGCGGTGGCGCATTCCATGAAAATCGTCAGCAAAGACGGGGACAGATTATTAATTCACGCAGAAGCGAAATCTTTTGGTATTCCGCCGGTTCCCGTTACTATGGAAACAACGCTTGTTCCGGGAAAGGGATATATTTCAGACAACATAAACCCTAAATTCAAAACCACGGGGCATGAAGAGCTTCTGATGGAAGACGCCGAGGACGGGACCAAAATAACATATTCGTATGAGTATGATCTTTCAAAAGCCAATGTCCTGCTGCGTGTTATCGCGAAGCCGCTGTTCGGCTGGTTTTCCATGTGGTATTGGAAACGCGTGTATATTGATAAACTGATAGCTTTAACACAAAAACCGTAGTGTCGGGTGATAACGAAAAACCTCAACTATCGCGGAATGGCGATAGTTGAGGTTTTATTCATCGCTTACCTCAGTCTTGCGCTTTCCTCTTCAACTATTTGCTTCATCTGATCGAATTTCCGTTCGATGTCGGCGACAAGCGCGAACTGCGTACGGCTTCTTATCAGATTGTGTTCGGGGAAGTGAACCTTAAAATAAACGTCGCCGTTGATATAGTCGCCTAAAAAGCGCATACCGCACTCATAGGTCATCAATTTGGCTGAGAAGGGCAGGTAATGGATCTCGCGCTCGGTAAGGGAGGAGCCCGCCTCCAAAAGATAGCCGCGGACGTAATAGCGGAACAGCTCAAGCTCGAGCGAAACCTTTGACAGGTCGGTCTCATCCTCGGCGGCGGTGTTGGCGCCGAAGCGGATGCTGTCGCCGAAATCGTAGAGCGAAAGGCCGGGCATCACCGTATCGAGATCAACCACGCAGATGCTTTCGCCGCTCGCCTCGTCGAACATGACGTTGTTGAGCTTGGTGTCGTTGTGCGTAACGCGTAAGGGGAGCTTTCCCCTTTCGAGAAGCTCGACAAGGACCGGCGCGTCGTCTTTGCGCGCCTTTACGAATTCTACTTCGGGCAAGGCGTTAGAGAGACGCCCCGAGGCGTTTTGTTCGACGGCGGCGACAAAGTCGCTGTAGCGCGAGCGCGTGTTGTGAAAGTTCGGAATGGTGTCGTGCAGCGTATGGATCGGATAGTCGTTCAGCATATTCTGGAATTTGCCGAACGCCCTTGCCGCTCTCATGAACACTTCCGGCGAAGAGATGGCGTCTACCGCGTAGCTGTCGGTAATATAATTGTAACAGCGCCAGTATCCGAGTTCGGGGGTGTACATATAAGAACCGCCGTCGATTGTCTTGATGACGTTCAGACATTCCCTGTTCGCGTCCCCGCCGGCCTCTTCGACCTTCTTTTTCAAAAAATCGGTGACGCCTACGATATTCTCCATCAGCTGTGCCGGATTTTTAAAAACGTTGACGTTGATTTTCTGGATCAGGTACGCGTAAATTTCAGCGAACCTGTTTTCAAACTCAATGACATAGGTGTCGTTGATATGACCGTTGTTGATCGGGTAAAAGCCGATACATTCGTCCGTGAACGGGTAATGGGATACGATTTCCCGAATATTTAAGGTGGTGTCGCTCATATAATCGGTAACTTCCTTTCAGATAATGGTGAGTTCCGCGAAGCAGGCGGGGTTATGAAAGCCCAGCGACAGCGAGGTCACCGGGGAGAAGGCTAGAAAATGGGGAACGGCGGTGTCGTTGCCGCATTTATAGAAGTTGGCTCTGACCTTAGAAAAGGAGAGCGCGTTTTCCGGTACGCCGTAAAGCTTTGAGATCAGCGTTTCGGATACGAAAACCGTCACGCCCCAGTAGGCGCCTGTTTCGTCGCTGCCGGAAAACGGCGTGACAGTAGGCCGCGCGCCTGCCAAGTCGAAAACAAGGCGGCGGGATGCTCTGCCGGCGCCGAACTCACAAAGGCACACGCCGCGGCTGTTGCATTCGGCGTTTATGTATTCCTCTCTGTCGCACAGCGGCTGGAAGAAGAATTCCAGACAACTGTCACGATAAACGGGGTCGTCGTTTTCGGTAAAAACGGCGCGGGGATTTTCCTCATAGCACTTGAGGACACAATAAAACCCCTCTCCGGGCAGGTATGCCAAGCTGAAAAGGGTTTCGGGCCTGTAAGGGGGCGACGGCTCCCAATGAAAGGAGGAAAGCTTCGTCATAGGAACGCCGGAAAGCTCACCGGCTGAGCTTATTTTCATCACTGTCAAAATGCTCACCGCCTACTTCTTATGAACAACATTATACTCATTTGTAAATAATCTGTCAAGTTTTTATCGGAAGTTGTTTTTTTTGCCCGATTCGCTTTACAGGAAGGCAAATTTAGGTTAGAATACTTTTAATATTAATCGCTAGTGGAGGGATTATTTTTGAAGCCGATTTACAATCGCGTTCTTCTTAAGCTCAGCGGCGAGGTTTTATCCGGAGGGGTCGGTCACGGCATCGATTTCGACACGGTGATGAGTATATGCGCGGCTATTAAAACCTGTGTGGAAGCCGGCGCGCAGGTGGGCGTCGTCGTCGGGGGCGGCAACTTCTGGAGGGGTCGCTCGAGCGGCGAGATGGACAGGACGCGCGCCGACCATATCGGCATGCTGGCGACGGTCATGAACTCTTTGGCGCTGGCTGACGGTTTTGAGAAGCTCGGCGTGCCGGTGCGCGTGCAGACGGCTATCGAGATGCGCCAGATCGCCGAACCGTATATCTGGGGACGCGCTGTGCGCCATCTGGAAAAGGGGCGGGTCGTCATCTTCGGGTGCGGTACGGGCAGTCCGTTCTTTACAACCGATACCGCCGCCGCGCTGCGTGCCGCCGAGATCGGCGCGTCAGTCATCCTGAAAGCGACGAACGTCGACGGCATCTACGACAAGGACCCCAACAAGTTCCCCGACGCAGTCAGGTTTGACGGGATTTCCCACGCCGAGCTGCTCGCCCGCGGTCTGGAGGTCATGGACAGCACCGCCGCTTCGCTTTGCAAGGACAACGCAATTCCCATCATCGTGTTCAACTTAAAAGACCCCGGGAACATTGTCCGCGTGCTGAGCGGCGAGACTATCGGAACGACAGTAAAATAATAAGGATATATATTCGGGAGGGTAACAAAATGGAAGCCAACGTTATGAAGGATATTTTTGAGGCTACGAAAAAGCACATGGAAAAGACCATTACCGCCATCGAGGCGGAGTATGCCGCCATCCGCGCCGGACGCGCGAGCGCCGCGGTGCTCGACAGGATCAGCGCTGACTACTACGGCGTTTCCACCCCCATCAATCAGATGGCCGCCATCTCCGTCGCCGAGGCACGCATCCTCTGCATCCAGCCGTGGGACCCGTCGGCGCTGAACCTGATCGTCAAAGCCATTCAGGCGTCGGACTTAGGCATCAACCCGCAGAACGACGGTCGCATCATCCGCCTTATGTTCCCGCCGCTGACCGAGGAGAGGAGAAAGCTTCTCGTCAAAGACGTCGCCCGTATCGCCGAGGAGGGTAAGGTGGGTATCCGCCAGATTCGTCGGGATTCCATGGAAAAACTGAAAACCATGAAGAAGAGCAGCGACATCACCGAGGACGATCTCAAGGACGGTGAAAAAGAGCTTCAGGAAATTACCGACGACTTTATCAAGAGGATTGACGGGATTGCCAAAGCCAAAGAGACAGAAATTATGGAGATATAGAGGAAGCGGATATGGAGTTTGATCCCGCAGCGCTGCCGAAGCACATCGGCTTCATTATGGACGGTAACGGCAGATGGGCAAAAAAACGGGGGCTAGAGCGCTTTGAAGGTCATATCGAGGGTGCGAAAATCTTTCGCAGGATCGGCGAGTACGCCGCGGACATCGGCGTTAAATACATGACCTTTTACGCTTTTTCGACCGAGAACTGGAACCGTTCGCCCGCCGAGGTCGCCGCCATCATGAATCTGTTCAGAGAGTACCTTACAGAGGGCGACGAGCGCTTACGCGAAAACGACGAAAGACAGATGCGTATGCGTTTTATCGGCAGGCGCGACCGGCTGCCCGAGGATATTGCAGCGCTGATTGAAAAAGCCGAGCGCGAGTCTCAGAAATACAGCCGCGTTTATGTCAACATCGCTCTCAATTACGGCGGACGCGACGAGATTGTCCGCGCCGCGCGCCTGATTGCCGAAAAGGTAAAAAACGGCGCGCTGTCGCCCGAAGACGTTACCGAGCAGACACTTAGCGATCTCATGTACACCGCGGGTCAGCCCGACCCGGACCTCATCATCCGCCCGAGCGGGGAATACCGCACCTCCAATTTCCTGCTCTGGCAGTCAGCGTATGCCGAATATGTGTTCACAGACGTCCTTTGGCCTGATTTTACGCCTGATGATCTAAATGAAGCCATAGAGCGGTATATGGCGAGAAACAGACGTTTTGGCCGATAGAAAGGAAGATGTTCCATGAAAAAGAGAATCATTACCGGCGTTTTATCCGCAGTATTCTGCGTTGGCGTGCTCTGTCTGATGAAGACGGTCCTGCTTCCCATAGTCGTCGCGCTTTTCGCGGTGATCGCCGCATTCGAGATTGAGAGGGTATCGGGTTTAAAAGAAATTCCGATCATGATCTACTCCTTCGTACCCGCCGCCTTTATGCCGTTCTATTTTCATTATGTCATGCCGCTGTCCTCGCAGTTCTTTATAGCGGCGCTCATTGCCTATGTCATCAGTTTATTTGT
>CAYYFY010000171.1:0-5066 GCA_964471035.1 uncultured Eubacteriales bacterium | reverse complement strand
TCTAAAAAATCCCGGATGTCCAAAATATATTTCAGGGACAGGTCGTCCTGTGTGCTTCTCTTGATGATGCTCTGCTTGTTTTTTTCAAAAAGCTCCACCACTCCCGAGCCGACAATCCCGTAGCCCATGACGGCTATCTTCATTTTTATGACCATCCTTTTTCTGTGAGGTTTGAAACGATTTTTTCAACCTTTCTCCTCTCGATTTTCAACAAACTGGAGTATAGTCTAGCATAAAACGGAACAGGAATAAAGAGAAAGTATTAAAAAATTTAAAAAGTTTCTTGTTTTCATTGTAAAATGATGGTAAATGGATTAAAATAACAGGTGTAACGATAGGAGGGGATGTTTTGGACGCTAAAATCGAACAAAGAAAAACGTTTCTCATCAATTTCGCGTATGGGGCGATCATTGTTCTGCTGTATTACTATTTTGTCAAATACGCGCTTTGGTATATTTTTCCCTTTTTGTTCGCGGCGCTTATAGCCGCGGCGCTTCAGAGGCCGATTCGTTTTTTGGGTAAAAAACTTAAGACCAAGAAAAAGGCGGCTATATCCGGGGCGCTCGTCATGGTGATCTGTCTGCTGATCGGGATGCTTTTAGTACTCGTCGGTATTTTTATAGCGGGGGAGATCGAAGGCTTTGCCTCGTATTTAAGCGGTGAGCTCACCCATTTGCCCGAATATGTGGAAGATGTCAAGACGTGGCTGCTGAACATGACCAACCGTTTGCCGCTGTCAATGCGGACGTCTCTGTACCAGTCGATCATGGAGTTTTTCAACGAAAACCTGTCGTTTGACGAGGCGAATGCGGGGAGCGTCGGGGCGTCCTTCGACTTTTCCCTGCTGCTTGCGCCGCTGACGGGTGTATGGAGCACAGCGAAAAGGATACCTTCGGTCATGCTGGCAATCCTCGTCACGATTATATCGTGTTTCTTTATGGCGATCGGTTATACCAACATCAGGGACATGACGCTCGGTTTCTTCTCTAAGGAAAAACAGACGCGGATCGTCGCGGTCAAGCGTTCGTTTTTCGGCGCGCTTACTAAAATGACGCGGGCATACTGTCTGCTTATGTTCATCACCTTTACGGAGATGATGCTGGGTCTTAATCTGCTCAAGCTGTTCGGCTTTTATGAGGGCGGGTATATTTTCGTCATAGCGCTGGCGACGGCGGTGGTCGATATTATCCCCGTGCTCGGGACGGGCGCGGTTTTAATCCCGTGGGCGGTCGTCTGCTTAGTTTTGGGAAATTACGGGCTTGGCATCGGCTTACTTGTCATGTACGCGGCGATTTCGGTACTCCGCCAGATTATCGAGCCAAAGCTCGTCGCCGGACAGGTGGGACTGCCCGCTATCGTCACCTTTATGGCGATGTTTGTGGGCGCGAAAATATTCGGCGTATTCGGTATTATCATTTTGCCGCTGACGGTCATCACCTTAAAGCTAATGCACGATGAGGGTGTGTTTGCCTCGAATAACAGCAAAGAAAAGGAGTAACCGCAGTCTGATGATTGATATCCATTCGCATATTCTTCCCTTTCTTGACGACGGCGCCGAAAATACCGAAGAATTTATAAAGCTTTCCGAGATCACACGGGACAACGCCGTCAAGGCGGTCGTCGCCACGCCGCATTTTTATTCCTACCATCGCGTAAAGGAACTGATTAAAAAGAGAGACGGCATCGCCGCCGACATGAAAGAGGTCTTAAAGCAACGGCAGATCAATCTGCGTCTCTATCTGGGCTTTGAAGTGTATTGCCGCGAGGAAATTTTAAGGCTTGAGGATTTTTCGGGGCTGACGCTCGCCGGGAGCCGCTATATGCTCTGCGAATTTGAATTCAACGAGCCGGATACGCTGATCTTTATCCGCTGCGCCGAGCATCTGCGTGAGCGGGGAATCGTACCGGTTATCGCGCATCCGGAGCGTTACGCTGTCTTTCTCTCGGACTATGGGGCGGTAAACGACATCGCGCGTCGGGGTGTGCTGTTTCAATTAAACGTCGGCTCGCTGTGTGGAGACTACGGCCGGCGTGAAAAGCGGCTGGCGAAAACAATGCTCCAGTGCGGCTTCTGCGATTTTTTGGCGACAGACGCGCACTCGGTCAGAAAACGGTCGTCCAACCTGCTTGAGATGGTCATCGCGTCGGGCGCGGAATTTGCCGACGGCGAGCTGCGTACCGTCACCAGCGACAACCCCGAAAAAATCCTGAAAAACGAAGAAATAAGCATACCCCGCCGCGGAACCATCAATTACGACGCTTTACTATAGCGAACCGCAGGTTCCTTTAAAACTGAAATCTGACATCCGATTAAGGAGATTTATAATGCCGAAAAATACCGCTCTTATTATTGGCGCGGGTCCCGCCGGACTCACAGCCGCCTACACACTTTTAAAAGAAACGGATATCTGTCCGGTTATATTAGAGGAGAGTCCGTATATCGGCGGCATTTCACGCACCGCCGTTCACAATGGAAACAGAATGGATTTGGGCGGTCACCGCTTTTTTTCTAAAAACGCAGAGGTAAACGCGTTGTGGGACGAGCTGATGCCGCTGCAGGGAAAGCCGTCGCGCGACGATAGTATCGTCGGCGCCGACAAAACCTTTCACCCAAACGGTCCCGACCCCGAAAAAGAGGACCGTGTCATGCTCCTGCGCAACAGGGTGTCGCGAATTTACTATCTGCGTAAGTTTTTCGACTATCCGATCTCTCTCAAGCCCCAGACCTTCGCCAATATGGGGCTTAAGCGCACCGTCAAAGCGGGCTTCGGCTATCTGCGCGCGGCGGTTGTCAAGAAAGAGGAAACTTCTTTAGAAAACTTTTACATCAACCGTTTCGGAAAGCCCCTGTACGAAATGTTCTTTGAGGACTACACGACCAAGCTCTGGGGCGTATCGCCGGCGGAGCTCTCCGCCGAATGGGGCGCGCAGCGCGTCAAGGGACTGTCGTTGATGAAAGCGGTTATGAGCGTGTTTCATATAGGTAAGAAAGAAACCTCGCTGATCGAGCAGTTTTCGTATCCGAAGCTCGGTCCCGGTCAGTTCTGGGAAACGCTTGCCTCAGAGATCGAAAAGCGCGGCGGCATTATTATCAAGGATACGCGCGTCGAGAGCGTAAAGCTCGCGGGAAACCGCATAGAGAGCGTCACGGCGGTGAACGGCGGCGTCAATAAAGCGTATACGGCGGATTACTATATTTCCTCTATGCCGATTAAAGACCTTGTCGCCGGAATGGGCGAGGCGGCTCCCAAAGACGTTGCGGAGATCGCTGAGGCGTTGCCCTACCGCGATTTTATGACCGTCGGACTGCTTGTCGATAAATTGAAATTGAAAAATGAAACGAAAATAAAGACCGTGTCGGGCAACGTACCCGACTGCTGGATTTATATTCAGGAGCGCGACGTAAGACTCGGCCGGCTCCAGATATTCAACAACTGGTCGCCCTACCTGTTGAAAGACCCCGAAAACACGGTATTTGTAGGGCTTGAGTATTTCTGTGACGAGGGCGACGAATACTGGAATATGAGCGACGCCGAATTCATCCGGTTTGCCGTTGACGAGCTTGTGAAGATCGGCGCTGTTGACCGCGACGCCGTGCTCGACAGTGTGCGCCTCAAAGTAAAAAAAGCGTATCCGGCGTATTTCGGCGCCTATACGCGGTTTGATACCGTGCGGGAATATCTTTCTTCAATAGACAATCTGTACTGCGTCGGGCGCAACGGCCAGCACCGGTACAACAATATGGACCACTCTATGCTGACCGCCGTTGAGGCTGTCCGCGCCATCAGGACCGGCTCGGGAAAGAAGGAGCTCTGGAACGTCAATACCGAGCAGGAGTATCATGAGTCGAAATAGCGTTCTTTCTTCTTTTAATTAGAATCATATACAAACCGACAGACAGAGCGGTGAGGACGGGGTACAGGATGGAAAATGCCATGCCTGCGCGCAGTCCGAGCTGCTCGTTTGTTATGGTGTCCCCGAAAAGGGGCGGTAAAAACGGTATTTTGGTTACGTTGTCGGAGATAAGACCTGTCAGCCACGGACAGAAGGCGGCGCCGCAGTCGCCGGCGAAGGCGAGAATAGCGAAAATCCACGCTCCGGCAGAAGGGAAGGAGCGGTCGGAAAGGACGAGCGTTCCCGGCCAGAGCATTGCCGAGCAGAAGCCGGTCAGCGCGCAGCCCAAAAGCCCGACGGCGGGGATTTCGGTGAACGCGACGGCAATATAGCAAAAAACAGCCGCGACCGATAGACCGAGCATCGCTTTTTCGAGATGTATGCGGTTGCCGGCGACGCCGAATATAATGCGGCACAGCGCGAGCATGAGGGCGAACATGAATATGCCGAGCGCGTCGCCGAGTAACTTCGGCAGCGACATCACCCGTTCCATATACGCCGAGCTCCACTGCACCATGTTGTTCTCGACGCCCGCTCCGAAGAAAATAATCAGCAGACAAACGGAGAATAAAGGGCTTTTAACGATCTTGCCGATGTGCGAGGCCTTCGCGTGCGCGCTGTCGGTATGCGTAAACGCCGCTTTCGTGTACATGACGAAATTGACGAGCGGCAAAAGCGCGAAGCAAGCAATGATGATCCGCCAATGCGTCTCTCCGGCAAGCTGGATAAAGACGGTCGTAATCAAAATACAGAGCATCTGTCCGATGCCATAGGTCGCGTGCAGAAACGCCATGCTGCCCGATTTCGAGGACGAGGGCAGGGAGTTGATGAGCGGGCTGATGACGATCTCCATAAGACCGCCGCCGATAGAATAGAGAACCGTCGCGATGACAAAGCCGATATATGGTTCACTAAAAATGTCCGGCGACGCGGCAAACAGCAGCAGGCCGCAGAAAACCAGCGCGTCGGCGATGAGGACAAACGGCTTGTAGCCGTGCTTGTCGGCGGCGCGGCTTAAAGATAAGTCGGTGATGAGCTGCGTGATGAAGTTGATGCTCAATAGCGAAGCCAGACGGAGATAAGAAAACCCGAGGTCGTTTTTTATAGCGACAAACAGGAGCGGAATCAGTGTGATGACCGCCGCCTGTACGAAATACGATATGTAACAGGAC